>CAKTVK010000007.1 GCA_934623455.1 uncultured Eggerthellaceae bacterium
ACGCGTTGCCATGAAAGTGACTGCATAGCCCTCATTTACCTTGGTAGCGCTAACCTCACTGATGGAAATGACAGGCTTGGCCTCGGTGGTTCCGTCGCTGTAAATAGCTTTCACGGTCATGTCGCCGCTGGGAGCCAGTTTCAGCGTCTTAGTGTATCCCAGAACGTTGCCGTCGTTGTCCGTCCAATAGGAGAAGGTCTTGCCCTCGATGTCCTTGGCCGTTACATTGACAAGCTGGCCAACCTTGGTATTCACAACCTCATTGCCGGTGCCGTCGGGATAAACCACCGTCACCTTGCAGTCGACGCTGGGCTCCGTATAGAGCGCACGCACCTGAATGATACCGCCGTTGTTGGCCATGGCTTCACGGATCTCGGACTCCGTCATGGACCAGCCAGTGAAGGTGCAGCCCATCTTAATGGGAGGCACGGGAAACTGGATGGTATCGCTGGCGGTGTAGGCCTTGGAGCTGATGATCTGGTCGCTGTGGGAAATGAACACCACGGTGGCCTGATTCTGGCGCGCCTTGCCGTACACAGCCTTCAGGGTCGTCTCGTTGCCCATAGTGAAAGTGTAGCTCTTATTGGTGGAAACTACCTTGTTGGATGCGTTGACCCAGTACAGGAAGTTCTCCGAACCAGTGAAGTTCACCGTCACAGATGCGCCGATGGCGTACTGCTCATACAGGTAGGAATCCTGCACCGCGCCGCCGTTGACCGTGAACTCAGAAGCCGCAACGGTCAGCCAGAACTTGCCGCCGCTGACGGGCTCGTAGACCGCGATCATGGTGCAATTGTCGGTTGGCTTGACCGTGCAGGTCAGGTCGGTGTTGTACGGCGCGCCAGCATACTCGTTGACGAACCAGCCCACGAACTTGTAACCGCTGATGGCGGACGCCGTAACCGTGGTACCCTCTGCGTAGGTGATATCACTGCCGCCGCCGGATACATTGGCCACAGGACTGTCGCTGGTAGTGGTGCGGGACGTCACCTGGACAGTGAACTTACCCACCGCCACGCCGTAGGTGCCGTTGGCGTTAGTGGCGGGAACGTAGCCTGCAGCGCAATAGTTCTCAGGGACAGCAGCCGTGAAGGTGCCGCCAGAAACCGCGACGGTGGCGTTTGCCTTTGCCGCAGCGCTGGTCACGCGCCATTTGGTAACATCCAACTTACCGCCCTCGATCTTCAGGGTCGGAGGAACTTTACCCGTGATATCTACCACGATCTCGCCAGTGAACTGAGCGTCGCCGCCAATGACGGTTTCGCCAATCGCGCCCTCAACCCAAGCATCGGTCCAAATTTGTCCGGTCAGACTACCGCCCAGGATTTGAGCTTTATTCCAGTTCTGCACCGCAGAGTGATTGCTCGTCAGCGTGCCGCCATTCACGGTCAGCGTGCCGTTGGATCCGTTCTTAACAACCAGGAAATTCGGTTGCGTGAACGTGCCGCCGTTGATGGTGAGCGATGCCTGAGGATCGTCATCGCCGTTGCAAATCAGGGAAGAGCCAACCATGGAACCCGAAGAATTCGCCTTCGGATAACCGGAATTGTTCACGACATTCGCCTGGTCAATGACCATTGTACCAATGTTGCGAATGACGTAATAGCTAGTCTCGCCTTCGATGCCCTGGTCATCACGCTTGATGGCGCCAGTCTTACCAGCGCTCGTATCGGTGATGGTCAAAGTGCCCTTATTCAGAATGGTTGCGTTCGTGTTGCCCGTGCCACCGTTAAGGGTGTAACCGTTCAGGTCAAGCGTAATCTGCTTCGTCGCAGCAATCGTGACGTTTTCCGTGGTGTCAGTCAGCAGTGCGACAGTCTCGCCCGCCTGAGCTGCGTCGATGGCCGCCTGCAAGCTGGCGTATGCCTTCGTACCGATTTGAGCCGCACCGGCGACCACGCCGTACGTGCCATCGCCGTTGTCGGTAGGAGCGTAACCGGGAGCCAGGTAGCTGGTGCCTTCGCCCTCGGGGGAGGCGCTGGGGTCGAAGCCGACGAACGTACCGCCGCTGATGGCGACTTTCGCACTGCCGCTCGCATACGCATCATCGATGCAGTTGAACAGATACTTGCTGCTGCCGTCCCACTTCTGGTGCAGGTCGAAGGAGCCGCCCTTGACGGACAAGGTGCCCTCCTGCACCTGAACCACGCTGACGTTACCGTAGAAGGTGCCGTTTTCGATGGTCAGGTCGCCCTTCACCACGTTGATGGTGTAGCAGTCGTTCTCCTTGGCATCTATGGTGCCGTCGCCAGTGATGGTCACCTTGGCGCCATTTGTGATGGACAGGATGGCGTTGGCTTTATCACCCCAGATGTCCACCGTGTTCTTGATGATCTTGCCGTTCAGGTCCAGCGTGATGTTCTTGCCGATGGTCAGCTGGCTATTCTGCTCGACATCCGTCAGTAGGGTAATAGTCTTGCCCTTTGCAGCCAGACGGATCGCATCGGCCAGCGTCTCGTACTTCTTGCTGCCGACTTGGGCAACATAGTGGCCTTCCTTGACGCCGTAGGTGCCATCCGCGTTCTTGGTGGGGATGAAGCCATCGGCGCAGTAGCCTTCGGAAATGCTCTTATTAAACGTACCGCCGGAAACCTGCGTGGCACCAGCCGCTGCGTTCGTTGCGCGGACTGCCCAAGCCACGCTATTGGTGCATAGGTTCTTGAACGTACCACCGGAGATAACCGTGGACGGCACTGTGCTGCCGCTCTTATCGGTATGGATGACCTGCGCCTGTCCGTAGCGAGCGCTCTTGTCGCTCTGGACGAACTCGCCACCGCTGATAGTCAGCTCGCCGTAGTTGAAAACAACGCCGGTAAAGCCCTTGGAGGTACCCTTCGTCAGCGTGAACGCGCCACCGGTGATGGCCAGCTTCGCATTCGGCTCGTTCTTGACGGTATCCAGACCACCGGTGTAGGTACCGCTGGTGACGGTCAGCGTGCCATAGTTGTCGATCATGGAGGAGTCAGTGTTGCCCGCCGTGGCGGTCACATCCGTCAGCGTCAGATTGGCGTTGCTGCCCTTCGTAACCTCGATGTTGTAGTAGCTAGTGCCGCCCACAACATTACCGTTCTTCACGGTAACGGTGCCACCCTGCACGGAAATCGTGGCCTCGCCGGCGTTCGTATTCGTCAGCGTCTTGCCGCCAAGGTCAAGCGTGATGTTCTTGTTGATGACCACGTCCTCGGTCGCATCCGCCAGCAGCGTGACAGTTTCGCCGTCCTGAGCTGCCGCAACAGCATCGGCCAGAGTGGCGTATGCCTTCGTGCCGATCTGCGCAACGCCGGCAACCACGCCATACGTACCGTCGGCGTTGGCGGTAGGAGCGTAACCGGGAGCCAGGTAGCTGGTGCCTTCGCCCTCGGGGCTGTGCGAATAATCATGGCCGAACGTGCCGCCCTTGATAGAAACGGTCGCAGAACCGTCCTTCCAAGCAGCATCAATGCAGTTGATGATGTACTTGGCGTACTCCGGAACCTGCTCTTTGCAGGTAGGCGACATAAGGAACGTGCCGTCGTTGATAACAAGGCCGCCCTTCTGCACCTGAACCGCAGTCATTGCGCCGTAGAACGTGCCGTTGTCGATGGTCAGGTTGCTGCCACCAAGAATGTTAATGCCGTAAGCCTGGTTTGAACCAAGCTCGGTGTCGATCGTGCCGTTGCCGGTGATGGTAACGTCAGAGCCATTATTGATGGACAGGGTCAGCAGCGATGCTTTGCCGTAATCCTTGGTGCGGCTCTCTTCGGAGTAGCTGATTTTGTGACCCTGCATATCAAGCGTGAGCTTCTTGCCCGAAATCGTGAACTGAGGATACAGGCCACTCTCGGTGCCGGCCTGCGCATCAAGAACGATGTCCGTCAGCAGCTGAACCGTGTCGCCGTCCTGAGCTGCATTGATGGCAGCCTGCAAGCCAGCGAAGACCTTCGTGCCAACCTGAGCTACACCGGCAACCACACCATACGTGCCATCAGCATTAGCAACAGAGGTGTAGCCAGGAGCCGTGAAGGTCGTGCCCGTGCCCTCAGCCAGATTGTTAGCAGGGTCGAAGCCGTTAAACGTGCCTCCGTTGATGCTGACCTGGGCCGTTCCGTTCTTGTAGCTCGAGTCGTAGCAGTTGATGGTGAAGCGACGACCATCCTGGCCGCTGCTCAGCTGCTTGATGTCGAACGTGCCGCCGTTGATGGTCAGCGCGCCGTCGAAGATATACACTGCGCTAATGTTACCGGTAAACGTACCGTTCTCGATGGTGCACTTGCTTGCTGCATCTTGCAGATCAATCGCATACGAATCGTTCGCCAGCGCATCAATCGCACCGTTGCCGGTGATGGTCAGGTCGGAGTTGCCCCTGACAGAAACAAGGGACCAGTTATTGATGTCCTCGTTCCAGATCTCTTTCGTATTGGAGATGGTCTTGCCGTTCAAGTCGAGCGTGATGGCGCCCTTACCCTGAACAACCACCGTGGCATCGACAACGGCATCGGCGATCAGCTGAACCGTGTCGCCCGCCTGAGCTGCGTCGATGGCTGCCTGCAAGCTAGTGAATACCGTGCCGCCAATCTGCGCTACGGGAACACCAACGCTATACGTGCCATCTTCGTTCTTGACAGGCGCATAACCTTCCGCGCACAAGTCGGAAGCAACCGCGGACGAGAACGTGCCGCCGGAAACAGCGACCGTCTTTGCGGAGTTGTCGAAAGCCGACTCCTGCTTCGTCGAGGAATCCCAGGTGTAGGCCTTAAGAGCCGCATTGCCAACCTTCGCCGTGAAGGTGCCACCGGTGATGGCGATTTTGCCAAGGCCCTTGTAGCCAGCGCGGTTGACGATGGAAATCGCCGCGCCGTCCTGGATGGCGCCGTCGCCCTCGAGCTTCTCAACCGGGTCGCCCGACACCGTAATCGCGCTACCAGCAGTAACGTTCAAGCTGCCCGAGCACACCTGCGCGCCCATCGTCTTTGCGTTGATCCTGGAGTTATCGATGGTCAGCGTTCCGCTGCTGGGGAAGTAAATGCCGAAGCCGTTGGGAACGTCGAGCGTGCTGTTCTTCAGAACAACGGCGTCGTTCGTGTTGTTGCCGTTCGTCTCAATGCCACTTGTGGCGGTGGTAGTTGCCTCAACGCCCTCGAACGTAAGGATGGAGTTGTCGTACTTGATGGTGCCGCCCATAGCAGACGGAATCAAGCCGATGAGCTGCGAGCTTACGATCTTGCCGTTCTTCACCGTAAGCGATGCGTTGGGGTTATTAATCTCGAACGCTGCGGAGTTCGCATCGGTTCCCGTGCACGTCCAGGTGTGGCCGTTCAGGTCAACCACGCGAGCAACGGTACCGGAGTTGAACGTGCTGCCCGTGGTGTAGTCGCGCAGCAAAGTGATAGCTTCGCCGCTTGCGGTCTGAGCCTTGAATGCCTCGTCCATGGTGTAGTAGCTGGTTTCGCCAACCTGAGCGAGATAAGCCTTCGCCACGCCATACGTGCCATCGGCGTTCGGGGTAGCAGCAGAACCTTCAATCAGGTAGCGAGACGGATCGGTGCTGAACGTGCCGCCCGTGACCTCAATCGTTGCCTTTGTGGGGTCGTTGATTTCGGTCGAATTGTATTTGCTTGCACTCAGCGTGCCGTTGATGATGCCGCCGGTGATTGACACCTTCGCCGTCTTGCCCTCGGCGCCATCGTAAGTCACCGACTCAACGTTACCGTTGACGGTGCCACCGCTGATGTTCAAATTGGAATTGCTTCCCTCAGCGTACGTCCACGACGAAACATTACCGTTGATGACTGCATTGTCCTTTATGTTGGCATTCAGCCAGTTTTCAATCGCGTAGCTGTTTTTAGAGTTGACCACACCGCCCTTCACATAAAGAGTTCCAAAGTCAACTTTAATTGCGATGAAATTGTCCTGCGTGAAGGTACCACCGGCAATGGTCATGACCGGATGGGCCTTTTTATTGCTATCGCTACCGATACGAACAAGAGACGCGCCTTTCGTTCCGCCAGCACCACTATTGTTCTTCACAGTGCCGCTGTTGAACAGCAAAAAGCCGTTCTTGCCCTGGAGATCGATAACGTAGTGGGAAGAAACGCCGGAATTCTCCGCGGTATCTTCACGCATAATGGTGCCCGTCTGGGCCTCACTAGAATCTTGAACGGTAACCCTGACGGCGTTGATCGTCAGCGCCGGCTTGCGCTCACCTGTGCTGCCGTTGAGGGTATAGCCGTTAAGGTCGAGCGTAATCGCATTTGCCGAGATCGCGACGTTCTCTTTCGTGTCAGCGAGCAGCTTCACCGTTGCGTTGCGCGGCGCAGCGTCGATTGCCGCCTGCAGGCTGGAGTAGCTCTTGCCGTTTACTTCAGCAACCCCCGCGGGAGCAGCTTCGGCCACGCCAAACGTCGTGCCATCGCTGCTCTTGCTCAGCGTAAAGCCGTCAGCAAGAAAATCACTCGGAACCTCGGAAGTGAGCGTACCCGCGTTCAGATTGAACTCGGCCTTCGTGGCATCGGATCCCGTTTTTTCCGTAATGTCGAACTTGCCGCCAATACCCGTGCCGTTCGCGTCGAGGGTAACTTTTTCGGAGCTTCCCTCGATATCCTTCTGAATAAGGCCCTTAGCGCAGTCAGTTGCCGCCACATTGTCAAGCGTTACCGCCGCAGGCTTCGAAACAACAACCGCCGCTTTTTCGGACAGATCTGAGAAAGACGCTCCCGAAATAGCAACCTTGGGAGCCACTTCAGCGGTTCCTTCTGTGTAAACCTTCACGCCGCGGACGCCCGTAAACGATCCGCCCTTGACCTCGACGTTACCGCCGTAAACCCACATGTTGTAGAAGCCCGTTATGGTGTTGGTGAACTTGCAGCTATTGAAAACCGTCTTGCCGTACTGGTTGTTGCAAACGCCGTTGGGGAATTCGCATTTCGTGTACGTCACACAGTTCGATGCTGCATCGGTATTCCTCAGCCAAGTACTGAAGTATTCAGTTCCCCAACCGTAATCACCGACATACTTCGGATTCTGCTTCGAAAGCTTCAAGTCGCTGAATTCAACGCTCAAAGCAGAGCTTCTCTGATCAGCAAGGATTGCAACACCCTGCGTGATGCAGATTTCAGCATCGGCGCTCTTGCCAACGAACTTAACCACCTTGGCATTAGTCGCCGCCGTTGGACGAACCTGAACCCAGCCAGTGCTATCAACGTTCACCTTACCAGTAACCTCATAGGTGATTACCCCCTCATCGACAGTCGCATTCTGAACTGCCTCTTCAAGGGTCGAATAGCCGTTTATCGTAGCCGTAACCGCAGGAGCCGCTTCTTCACCGGCTGTTTCGCCAGCTGCTTCGGCTGCAGGTGCTGCTGCAGGTGCTGCCGCTTCGCCAGTTGCAGCTTCACCGGTTGCAGCTTCAGCTGCTTCGGACTGCGCAGCAAGCGTATTGCCCGAGCTTGCGCCCGTGCCAGAGGCTTCTGCCTGATCGGCGGGCTGAGCCTGCTCGACCGCGGTGGAAGCACCCGATGCTGTGCCGTCATCGGCCGCGAACGCTGCAGTAGGCACCATCATGGGGCACATGGCAACGCTCAGCAAAACCGAGATGACTTTGTTTGCATTACTTGCTTTCATGTCTTTCGCATCTTCCTTTCTTTTCCTTATTTCCGATAATTGCTTTGTATCTCCATTCCCGCCGTTACGGCATTGGCAGGAAACAGTTTGTTTATAGGGGGTTACGCGCACCGACCTGGCTTTATTCACGGAAAAGCAGAGGGGCGCCCTCGCATTTCGGAAGGCACCCCTCTATTGATACAACTTGACCCAAGGCGCGATGTACGGCTGACGGCGCAAATGGCTTCATCTTGCTTCGAAACGGCGGATTCTCCCGTTTCTGATTCAGCCATAATGTCACCTCGATTCATATAACACTCAAGCAAAAACAGTCGGTATTAATGATAGCAGAACCATCGTTTTTTGGGGGGCTGGATGAGGTCAGAAATTGCGAAATTGTAACATATTCGGAACAAACTCGGATGTGTCTTAGAACACAGCGCACCAGGACACATCCGTGGACCTGCGTTTCTTCCTTCGGGACGACCCGCGAGATGAGGCGCGCCAGGACACATCCGTGGACCGAGCAGAACATACATGCCCATGGTCAGCGGAGCCACCACCCTGGAACACAGCGCGCCAGGACACATCCGTGGACCTGCACCGCTTATTTCCTGTCTCCCATCCCCTGCCGTTTATTCCGCCTCTTCGCATTTCGGTCCCTTTGCATCTCACCTTCCAGTCCAGCGCGCCAACAGGGCCAGCACCTTCACCGTTGCGTCTCTCTCGCATTCCTCCCCGCCCTTTCCGACCCCCATCCGGCCCCCTTTCCATCCCATCCCGTCCCTTCCGGCCCTTTCGCACCTCCCCTTCTGGCCCCTTCCCGCCTCTTCGCATCCCCCCTTCCGGCCCCTTTCCTCGTGCTCACCTGCCTGTTTACACCAGCTTCGCAACGCCCGCAGCGCCCACCGCATGCCTGTCCGTCCTCCCCCATGCCCGCCCATCCTTTCTTATACCCATTCCGCACTTTCTCGCCCCCGCCTTCCCCTCCTTGCTTCTTGACCAACTTGTCGCTTTTTAGCCACGAATGTGCAAAATATTCCCGTTCGGGGTAGGTTGAGGAGCAGAATCATCTCGTTTTCGTTCGTTTTGCTCGGATTCGCGGCATTTTGCGTTGCATTTCCCCAGGTCGCGAGAAGCAGCGCAGGATGATTCCCCTAAGACGGTTTCGCTCACCTACCCCGAACAGGAATATTTTGCACATTGGCACTAATTTTTCGACAACATGAAATCGAAAAGAGCGGAAACGACCCGTAAGTACTCGCTCAGGCCCCAGACCCCATTACGCTCTTTCGCCAGACAGCGCGTTTGATGGCTTAATCCCGTCCACACCCCAAGAATCATCCCGACTGATTTCCAGCGGCCGCACGAACGTTAGTCCCACCGAGCACCCAAAAAACCGGTCTTGATAGCTTTTTGTCAACTTTTTGATAGCGATACGCCCCGTTTTGATGGGATTTTGATAGCAGCGCGTGTCATGATGCCCTCAAAAAAGTTAGGAGCGCCATGATCTCACCAAGAATTTTTCTTTCCCATCAAACCGCAAGCAAATATTGGCTGCGTCGCAATCTGGACGAAACAAAGAAAACGCGAGCAACCCCCGCGCCGTCGGATACCCAAAGCTCTACCGCTCTGCACGACGCTCGTCGTCTAGTTCTAGGCCTCGAGGAAGACGAAACGCTGCATGCCTTGGTAGCAGACGAAAGAAATGCGCATGTCATGAAAAATACGACGATTCATCGACGTAATACGGTTTACCCCAAATGGTCGTTCAGGCAAATCAATCGCGACGCCTATGTCGCATGTCCCGAACTTTGTTTCTTAGAGGCAGCGACTTACCTGTCCTTCGAGGCGCTTGTACTGTACGGCATGGAGCTATGTGGCACATACGCAAGAATCAACGACGAGGAGACTCGATACAAGCGTGAGCCCCTTACATCTAAGCAAAAGATTACCGCGTATCTCGGCAAATCGGAAAGAGCGACTGGAGCGAAAAAAGCGAAAAGCGCTTGTCGATACATACTTGATGGCTCGGCATCACCGCGGGAATCTGTTCTTGCTTTTATCATGATGTATCCGCACTGCTTAGGCGGGTTCGGAATGCCCGCGCCCTTGCTCAACCATGAAATACAAGTGAACCTTCCCAGCAAGGTTCACTTTGGCGAGAAGCAGATTCTTCACGGCGACATCGTGTGGCGCGAGGCAAGCCTTATCGTTGAATATGACGGCAGCCAACACGGAATTGAAGACAACCACGTTAGCGACAAGAAACGAGACCACCTTATGCTCGAAGCGGGATACGATGTTGTTCGATTCACCGATAAGTCCATCAGGAGCGGCACAGAGCTCGAACGGCTGGCAAGGACCATAAACCGCAAAGCCCACCTGCACAAAAAGGCAGAAACATTGCAGTGGAATTATGAGAAAAGCAGGTTGCTAGGCAAACTGCTCTTCCAAAGCGATCCGCCATGGTTCTAGTCGCTTGCAAATGTTTCTAAAAGCGATTACCCCCAAGTGAAAAAGTTAGCAAAGGACAAGAGCCAAAGGGCAGCGCGCTACTCGAACCGACCCTCTATATCCCGAATGCGAGCAAAAACGATTCGGGCTATTTCCTGTCCATCTTGTCGCTTTTTAGCCACGAATGTGCAAAATATTCCTGTTCGGGGTAGGTGGAGGAGCGGAATCATCTCGTTTTCGTTCGTTTTGCTCGGATTCGCGGCATTTTGCGTTGCATTTCCCCAGGTCGCGAGAAGCAACGCAGGGTGATTACCTTGAGGCGGTTTCGCTCACCTACCCCGAACAGGAATATTTTGCACATTGGCGACGATTTTCCGACAACATGGCGCACACAACCGAACGCAACAGGCAAAAACGCCTTGTTTGGAGAAATGGCGGCATGCAGCCGCTGCATGAGAAACGCAAGCTTTTCGCGGAAGGGGGCTTGCGCAGCAACCGTTGCATGAGAAGCACGGACAGCAGCCGCAATAGCAAAACCCTGTCCTATTCGCAGGACACGCCAATCAACGTCCCCGTGCAACAATGTGCCGAAACGTGGAATTCGCGTATACTTCTCAAAAAACACGCGCGCAGCAACCCAAACCCTAAGATTGCGTATCGCCGCAGATAGGAGCAATGAAATGCCGTTCACCATTGTCCGTCAAGACATTACCCGCATGAACGTTGACGCCATCGTTAACGCCGCGAACCCCCAGCTCGCAATGGGCGGCGGCGTATGCGGCGCCATCTTCAAAGCCGCGGGCCCCGCGCAACTGCAGGCCGCCTGCGACAAGGTAGCGCCCATCGAAACGGGCGGCGCAGCAATCACGCCGGGATTCGCACTGCCGGCGCAGTTCGTCATCCACGCCGCGGGGCCCGTTTACTACCAGCAAGACGCCGCAGAAAGTGAGCGTCTGCTGCGCAGCGCCTACACAGAATCGCTTGCATTGGCGGCAGAAAACGACTGCGCGAGCATTGCCTTCCCGCTCATTTCAAGCGGCATTTTCGGCTACCCCAAAGCCGATGCCTTGCACGTTGCCACTTGTGCCATCAGGGATTTTCTGGAAACACACGATATGGACGTATACCTGGCCATTTACGATCAAGCAGCTTTCGAACTAAGCGAGCAGCTGCTGGGCGACGTCGAAAGCTACATCGACCAGAATTACGTGGACGAGCATTTTATTGAACGTCCCTCGCTGGCTGGGCGCCGCGAGGCGCAGGCGGCGGGCGCGGCAAGAGTCGCAGCCTCGGTATCGATGACCGACGAAGAACGGACGGCAAGCGAACGGGAGGCGGGGGCTGCCGATGCCGCAACCTGCGAAGCGACCGACGAAGCAGCTACTGTTGCATTCGCCGGCTTCTTCCCTCTCGATGAGACTTCTATCTGCGCCGATGCAGCCATCGCCGAAAGCCCGATGCTCGCCTTTGATGCTGCGCCCGCACCCACGGGGCTCGACGCCGTTATCGAAAACCTGGACGAACCGTTCAACGCAACGCTTTTGCGCCTGATCGATGTCAAGGGCAAAACCGACGTCGAAGTCTACAAGCGCGCCAACATCAGCCGCAAGCTGTTCTCGAAAATCCGCACGGGCAAAGGGTACACGCCCGGCAAGCGAACGATCATTGCGCTGGCAATCGCGCTGGAGCTCACGCTGGAAGAAACAAACGGCCTGCTCGAACGCGCCGGCTACACGCTTTCTCGCAGCCAGTTGTTCGACGTCATTGTGGAATTCTTCATCGTGCGCGGCAAATACGACATCTTCGAGATAAACGAGGTGCTCTTCAAGTACGACCAGCCGCTTTTGGGCGCAAGCTAAGGTCGGAGCGCCGGGGCGGGGCGACTTTGCCAGCGGCTGCGCGCAGCCGCCTTCACCAATAGCAGCTCCACGCCGTTGCCTTCCCCGATGTCGCTTTGAAAGCGACCTGCAAGGGAACCTCCTTCCCCATACTGGGAACTGCATTAAGGGAAGCAATGCAGACGAACCCAAGACCAAGGAGGCCCATCATGAAGGCGAATGAGAAGACAAACGCGAAGACGAATCTGACCGAAGTTGCGTTCATTTTGGACAAAAGCGGCTCGATGAGCGGGTTGGAAAAAGACACCATCGGCGGCTTTAATTCCATGCTTGAACAGCAGAAAGAGCAGCGCGGCGAGTGTCGTATAACCACCGTGCTGTTCGACCACAACTACGAGCTACTGCACGACCGCATTGACGTGCGCGCCGTGGCGCCCATCACCGAGCGGGAATATCGCGTGGGCGGCTCCACCGCGCTGCTTGACGCCATTGGACGCACCATCAATAAGATTGCGGCGGCGCAGAAAAACACCGCAAAGGAGTACCGCGCCGACAAGGTCCTGTTCGTGATCATCACCGACGGCGAGGAAAACTCGAGCCGCGAATTCTCCGCGCACAAGGTGAAAAAGATGATCGAGCAGCAAAAAGAGCGCTACGGCTGGGAGTTTATTTTCCTGGGCGCGAACATCGACGCCGTTGAAACCGCAGGTCATTTTGGCATCGACGCTGATTGCGCCGTGGATTACGTGCCCGATGGCGAAGGCACCGAGCTCAACTTTGCCGTTATGGGCAGGGCGATAAGCTCGCTTCGCGAGTGCGGGTGCATTCCCGCCGAGTGCCTTGACGAGATTCGAGACGACATGAGCAAGCGCGGGAAGAAGTAGGTGCGAGAAGGCGCGCGGCGCGGATGGGCTGCGAGTCGCAGCGGCGGTGGCGCAGGCGGTGCATGTCGCGGGCGGCGGGTCGCGGCAGCGGGCGAAACTGCAGGCTGCGGGCGGTGGGCGGAGCTGCAGGTCGCGAGCGAAGCTGCGAGCCGCGGCGATGCTCGCGCGCGACTCAATTCGCAGCGCTGCACGCGCCGTCGCGCAGCACCGCCCGAAAGAGCTCTATGCCAGCGAGTAGGCGTAGAGCGCTTTCGTCTGCCCCGCGATTGTTTGCGCCGACCAGCTCACCGCCGAACGCTCCGCCGAGAACGGATCGTTCACCACAACATCGCCCGCACTATCCAGGCCAGCCAGCACGATAAAATGCCCGCCCGTGGTAAAATCGCCCGGCCCTACATTGCAGATAACGACCTCGCCCGCGGAAAGCGCCGACGTAATGGAATCCGCGGAAACGGAAAGCTGACGACAGCTCAATCCCAGCTCAGGCGCGCAATTCGTAAGGAACGCCGTGTCGGTACCGTTGAAGGAATCCATGTACCCCCGCTGCGCCGCCAAAACGCCCAGGTCATAGGGCGATCGGTCGGACGAACCCGTAAGCCCCTGGTACACCATGGCCAGCGACGTGGGGCAGCACCCCGTAAGCGCAAACGTGGTGTTGCAATAAAGCGTGTAGCCCCAGCGCTCATCCCACTGGTACAAGCGCGGCACACGGCCATCCCACCCCGACGAGCACGATCCCGCCTGGTCAGAGGGGTAGCAGTCGGGCCAATTTCGCACGAAGAGGCGCGCCTGCGGCTCCACCGCCGCCAGCTTCAGCAGCTTGTATTGCACCGTAGAACCGTCCACCGCGTAGCGATCGATGTGAGAGACAATCCATGCGGCGTCCGCGTCTGTTGCGGCGGCGGTCATCAACGCTTCGGCGTAATCGTCCTCGAGCCAGGAAAACACCTGGTCGCGGTATGCTTCGATGTCAACTTGGGATTCCTCGACCACTGGCGTTGCAGAAGCAGCCGGGGCTGATGCGCCCGACGAAGACTCCGAACCTGAGCATCCGCGCACAACCAGCACGATTGCAACAACAAGAACCACAAGCACCGCGCCGATAATCCGCAGGTCAAAGCCGAAAAGCGTAGGTTCCGCCGATACAGAACGAGCAGAACGCGCGGGTTCCGAAGCGCGCGCCATCGTCCGAGTACCGGAACGCAAAGGCGCCGGCGCTGCCGGACGGCCGGAGGTGCGAGCGGTACCGCGAGGCGCAGCCGAACGTGCAGGGCGCGCAGGCGGGCGCGCTGATGAACGTTCAGCGCTGCGCGATGCCCCCGACGCAGGTGCAGACGGGCGCGCCGAGAAGCGTGTGGGAGCCGCAGACGCCGCAGGGCGCGGTGCCGGGCGCGGTGCCGGGCGCGTGCCCCATTGCGCAGGTGGGCGCGATATTTCCCCAGGTCGGCAGCCCGTCCCCGGACGACGCGAAGCGGCCCCAGGTCGATGTTCCACTCCCGAACGGGGCGGAGTATCTTCTTGACGCCCGGCCCTCGAGCACTGCCCCGTGGCCCCGCGACGCGCCGCGCCTTGCCGCTCGCCAACCGAACGCTCCGAAGCAACACGCTTCCGAGGCGCCGCCCCTCGCTGCCCCTCAATCTGACGCTTATTGTTGTTATCGCTGTTCGTCATGCGCTCACTATACGACACGGCAAGCAGCACCGCCGTTTGCAAACGAGAAAAAGCTGCATGTTGTTGAAAAAATGCCCTTGAATTCGAAGTTGTGATAGGTTGGAAGTAGGTCAAAGGCGCGAATCGGGACTTTTTCCGACATGCACGGCTCACGCAAAAATTCGATCTCGATAAATGTCCAGTTCAAAGTTATTCTCAATTGGAGCACACTTCAACATCCCACCAAAACCGAATCTCAACCTACTTCCAACCTGCATCAACTTCGAATTTCAGCCCCAAAATTCAACAACATGCCCCCAAAACGGCAGAAAAGAGCGGGGGCGGCACAAACGCGAAGCGGGAGAATCGAAAGCAGAAAACCGCCCAAGACAAAAAGAAAGAAGGCAAAATAGAACTCAATAAGACCAGAGGGATTAAGGGGCGCACGCGAAACAGAGAACAATCGCGCGCGAATAATCAGGGCTTTTCTTGGTAAGAGCGCAATGCGAAAAAACAAAACCGCTGCGTTCGCAAACGACGCCTTGCCTGAACCCCCTTTCGAAGTCCAAGAAAAGCACCGCTCGCAAACACAGCGGTCCAACTCATAAAGAAAGCCAAAAGCGTCCGGCTTGCAGGCATCGGAACATAAACCCATGCGTCAACGAAGCTAACACGCAAAAGCTAAAACTGCTCACGAGCAAAGCATCCGCGAAAAAGTCGAACATCCGCAAAGTTCGCGGTCAGCACACTACACTCCTAGTGAGCGCACGCCTGGTCAAGCGACATTTCTACCGCTTTGCCGTCCATGAGCACCTTGATGGCGTCGCCGGCGATAGGCTGCGTCTGCTCCAGATACACCTTCACGCCACCGTTCGTGAAACGCGTGAACGGCGGAACGCCCATGCCCGCCGCGATGATGGCATCAATACCCAGGCTTAACGCGAAGTCGATAACGCCGCCGCAACCAACTTCATCGTGATCAACGTTCGGCACAACCTGAACGTCGGTTACCTCGTTGCCCTCGATGGTGGCAACCGTAAAGAACGCACAATGTCCGAAGTGGCCGCTGCGCTGAGCGTTCAGGCCAAACGGGGTATCGCAAGGTACTGCAACTTTCATGAAAACCTCCTTGGTTTAATTCCGAAATTTTTTACGGGATTATATTACTCCTGTCGCGCGAAAAGCGCAAAGGTACGGCGTAGACGGAACCCCACCCATCGCCAGCGGCATCGCGAAGGGGCGGTTGTTGCGAAAACGCCCCCGAATTCGGGCAAACGCACGATAATCGGTGGTCGCAAGGCGCAAATCGGGCCGTTTTCCGGCATGCGGGACGCAACGAGAAAAACGCTTCGGCAAAACACCAGGTCAGAGAATTGCGCGACCAGGGCACGCCTCCCCGCCGAATCGCCAACCACCGATTATCGTCGATTTGCCCGAGTTTGCACCCTCTTTTCCAACAAGGGGGTCCACCAATGCAGGAGAGGATCAATTCATCCCGATTTTGATCAAGGACGTGCGTAGAGGGGCGAACACCGTACCCGCACCAATCCAGCAGCAGAGCAGCGGAAGACGCAAGGCCTCACGCAGTCGCCGCAAACGAACGGCTGCGAAGAGCAGACGCAAGGTCTCACGCAGTCGTCGCGAGTGAACGGCTGCGAAGGCGAAGGGGGCGAACGCCACGCGCGCAGCCAGCTGCTTCCCCGCCACACCGCGCCTCCGCCGTCAACGCCCAACGAGCACCGCACAGCAAAAATTGCGTCTTCCCCTTCCCCGGCTTCGCCACATAGGATAAAGTGCACCGCATGGATTTTTTCGCACTCATATCCTCAATCGTGACCGCCGATGGACTCATTCCCTGGTGGGGCATTTTGGTAATCATCGGCGGATCGTTTCTAGCGGGATACGTGGACTCGATCGCCGGCGGCGGCGGCCTGATTGCCCTGCCCGCGTTCGCCGTTACGGGATTGCCGCTTCACCTGGCCATTGGCACGAACAAAGTCTCGTCCGCCATGGGCACCATCGTGGCCACCGCGAAATACGCGCGGCAAGGCTACATGGTGGCATGGCTGTGCGCGCCATGCGTGGTGGTTGCGCTCATCGGGTCGGACATTGGCGCGAACCTGAGCCTTTTGGCGTCTGATATCTTCCTGCGCATTTTCATGCTGATTGTCATTCCCATTGCAGGCTTTTATGTGCTGCGCCACAAAGACCTGGGGCAAGCCGACGCCGATTGGTCGCGCCGAAAAACGCTCGCGATTTGCCTGGCGGTTTCGCTGGTCATTGGCGCATACGACGGCTTCTACGGCCCCGGCACCGGCACGTTTCTCATGCTGCTGCTCACCAGCATTGGCGGTCTGGGGGCGCGTCGCGCGGCGGGCGTGACGAAATGCGTGAACCTGACCACGAACCTAACCGCGCTGGCCGTTTTCGCCTACAACGGAACGTGCCTGTTCACGCTGGGAATCATCGGCGGCCTGTTCAACATGGCGGGCAACTACATTGGCTCAACGCAATTCACGGAGAAGGGAAGCGCCATCGTGCGCCCCATTATGCTTGTTGTGCTGGTGCTCTTTGCGATTCGCCTGATCTCCGAGCTAGTCACCCAGGCGTAAGCGCCGCGCTAAACCCCTCCGCGACTCCGGCCTTAGACGCCACCGCCACCTTCCCCGCACCTCAAAACCCACAGAACGCCGCAGAAGGACGCGGACAAACGACTTCGCACACTTGCAAAACGTGGCTTCTCCGTGAAAAAAGCACGGTGTGTGTGCAGCGCGCCTCGTAAAATGGCACAATAGGACGATATGTAAAAATGCCCTTAATACGCAGCATTTGATTTAAAGGAGCACTCATGGGGTTTTTTTCGCGTGTAGAAAATAAAATGGAAGACACCATTGAAGGTGCCGCCGACAGAATGGTCAGCGCACCTATTTCCCCTGTTCAGATAGCTAAACAATGCGAAAAGCAAATGAAGCGGAACAAGATGGTAGGCGCCGGCAAGCAGATTGCCCCCACCCTGTACACCGTTTTGGTCAACGAAGACGATGACCATCGCCTGTTTGGGTACTACCCCACGCTGGCGGGCGAAACGGAAACGTACCTTGTTGCGCGCGCTCACGACACGGGTTTGTCGCTTGACGGAAAGCCGCTCGTGCGCTTCATTGCCGACCCCGCGCTCAAGCACGGCAAGTTCGACGTTATTGCCGAATGCGTGGCCTCGCCCATCGTCTCTCGCCTGCGCGACGAAGAAATGGCGCGTTACGGATTCGAAGGTCACGGCGCGCGTGCAGGACGCGAAAACCCTGCTCAGATGCAGCATATCGACCACTCTCGTCGTGCTCCGCAGCCCTACGAGGCCGACCCTTACGACACGTATGACGAATATGACGAATATGACGAATACGACGAATACAACAGCTTCAACGACTACACCACCCGCGACGCCAACAGCAACGCAGGCGCTAACGACTACGACGACTACCCGGGCGAAGACGGCTACGAGCAGTTCTCCCTTGACAGCAGCGCACCGCAAGGCCGCGCAGCAGGCGGAGCAGCAGGTGCCGCAGCCGGAGCAGCCGCAGCCGGAGTCGCCCCGGCAGGCGCAGCCGGAGCAGCAGCCGGCGCACGCCCCCACATGGACCTTCCCCAGGCGCAACCGTTGCGCGCCACGCTCACCGAGCGCATCACGGGCAAGCGTTTCACCCTGAGCGCCTCGAACGTCAAGCTCGGCCGCGAAACCGACAACGACATTGTTATTGTCGACATGGGCGCCAGCCGCTACCACGCAACCATCGCGCGCGGCCGCGACTGCTGGGTCATTACCGACCAGAACTCCACGAACGGCACGCTGGTGAACGGCCGCGAGATCACTTCTGCGCCCCTGCGCGACGGCGACACCATCACCATTGGCACCACGGAATACGTTTTCGCGCAGCAACAAAGGTAAGAAGGGCCGCCCATGATTGATGTGGTCTTGTTCGCAGGACGTATTCTGCTGGTCGCGTTTTTGTACATCTTCCTGTTCGCCATTATGAAAACGGGAATCGGCCTGGTGCGCGGGCAGCGGCGCAAAGAGCGCAGCTGGTCGCTTACGGTCGAGCGCGGCCCCAAAGAGCTCATGGGCGTGCCCATTCCCGTGAAAAAACCCATCACCGTCGGCCGCAGCCCCGAAGCGGACATCGTTATCGGGTCGGGCTACGTATCCAGCATGCACGCGAAGTTTTCCCTGATGGGAAACAACCTTTTCGTAGAAGACTTGAACTCGGCGAATGGAACGCTTGTCAATCGCAAGCCCATTTCCAATGCCGTTTCCCTGAAAAACAACGACGTGGTGAACACCGGCGACGTCGCGTTTCGCGTTAGGTTCGAATAATGTCCCACGCAACCATCCCCTTGAACGAACGACACAGCAGCACCATTCCCGCGTACGGCGCGCGCACCGACGTAGGTCGCATGCGCGATCACAACGAGGACAATTACGTGGCAGCGCCGCCACTGTACGCCGTAGCCGATGGCATGGGCGGACACGAAGCCGGCGAAGTGGCATCGAAAATTGCCGTGACCGTACTTGAACAGCAAGCGCCCACCACGTTGGACGCCAACGCACTGTCCAACGCCGTGGTCACCGCCAACTACGCCATCATGCGCGCGGTGGAAGACGGTCATGGCGCCGAAGGCATGGGCTGCACGCTCACCGCCGCTATGGTCAAGGGAGAGCGCCTGCTAATTGCGCAGGTGGGCGACTCGCGCGCCTATCTTTTGCACCAAAGCCACTTGCAGCAGATCACGCGCGACCACTCGCTTATGTCGCTGCTTATCGAAACGGGCCAGATCACGCCGGAAGAAGCGGAAACGCACCCGCAGCGCTCGGTTATCACGCGCGCGCTGGGCGGCAGCATTGATACCGTGCCCGACATTTACGAGCTGAACGTTTCCGCAGGTGATCGCCTGCTTTTGTGCTCCGATGGCCTGTCGAACATGGTAAGCGAAGACGACTTGACCGAAATCCTTACGCGCTTTCGCGACCCGCAGCGCTGTGCAAACCAGCTGATCAAGCGCGCAAACATGAACGGCGGCAACGACAACATTACCGCCGTGGTGGTAGACATTGAAGGCAACGTGCCCGAGCAAATCCGCAAGCACAGCCGCAAGTCGCGCTTCACCGTGGGCATTGTGGCGTTTTTGCTGCTGGCCGTTTTGGGCGGCGCGTGCTTTGGCGTGTACCACTGGATGACGACCTCGGCGTACCTGGCGGAAAGCAACGGCCATGTGGCCATTTACCAGGGCGTTGCCGGCGGCTTCTTTGGCATAAACAACAGCGAGCTAGTGGAAGAAACCACCATCAACGTGGATGAGCTGAACGCCGGCTTGGCGCAACGCTTGCGCGGCGATGGCGTGAAGGCCGACAACCTGGACGAAGCACGTCGCCTGGCGCAGGAATACGCGGAAGACGCCGCACGTAACAAGAACGTTTCCGCAGGTGGCGAAGATGTCAGCAACGCCGACGCCGCCAGCACCACAACAACCGGAAGCGAGGCGTAGAAAACCCCATGTCAAGAAGAGCAACAGAACTGTTTTTGCTCTGCGCGGCAGCACCCATCATCGTGCTGCTGTTCATCATGCTTGCCATCACTCAGGGCCAGCAAGTGGGGCTTTCTGCCATTTCCGTTCCCCTTATCATGTTTGGGCTGTTCATTGTGGCGCACCTTGCCGTGCGCAAACTTGCCCCCAGCGCCGACCCTGCGCTGCTACCCATCACGTTTGCGCTCACGGGCGTTGGCATGGCGTTCATCACGCGCATCAACCCCAGCATGGCCAGCCAGCAACTCATGTGGCTCGCACTGGGCGTGGCGGCGTTCATTGCCGTGCTCATCTTCGTAAAAAGCATTGATGAACTGGCAAAATACAAATATGTCATGGCGGTCATCGGCTTCGCATTGCTGCTATCGCCCCTGCTGCCCGTTATTGGCACCGAAAGCTACGGCAGCCGCATTTGGCTCACGTTCGGACCGTTCAGCTTCCAGCCGGGCGAAATCGCGAAAATCGTCATCGTGCTGTTCCTGGCGGGCTACCTTGCCAGCAACCGCGAAATGCTCTCGGTGTTCACGTGGCGCGTGGGACCTTTCGAGCTGCCCGACGTGCGCACGCTGCTGCCTCTGCTGTTCATGTGGGCAGTTGCCGTGGTCATTGTGGTGTTCGAGAAGGACCTGGGCAGCGCGCTGGTGTTCTTCTTCGTGTTCATTGCCATGCTGTATTTCGCCAGCGGACGAAAGTTTTACCTGGTCATAAGCTTGCTTTTGGCAAGTCTTGCCGCGGTGGCGCTGTACTTTTTGTTCTCGCACGTGCAAGTGCGCGTGCAAACGTGGCTTGACCCCTTCGCCGACGCGCAAAACACCGGCTACCAGCTGGTGCAAACCCTGTATTCCCTGGCAGATGGCGGGCTGTTCGGCACGGGAATTGGCGAAGGCCTGTCCACGCTTATCCCCGTGGTGGAAAGCGACTTCATTTTCGCGTGCATCGGCGAAGAAACCGGCCTTCTGGGCGCGGCGGCGCTGCTGCTGCTGTACCTGAGCTTTGCCATTCGCGGCTTTGCCACGGCGGCGCGCGCGAAAAGCGACGTGAGCTCGTTTGTAGCGGCGGGTCTGACCACCATCATCGTACTGCAGGCGTTCATCATCGTAGGCGGCGTGACAAAGCTTATCCCGCTTACAGGCCTGACCCTTCCCCTGGTAAGCAAGGGCGGATCTTCGCTGCTCATGGCGTTTATCTGCGTTGCGCTGCTCATGCGCTGCGGCGATGAAGGCACCAGCCTGGACGAAGAAATCACCTCGGCCACCACCATCATTAGCCCCAACAACGCGTTGGGCCGCTTCCAGCTGGGCAAACGCCTGACCAGCGGCATGTGCGTGTTCGCCGTGATGTTCGCGCTGCTGGTGGGCAACCTGACCAGCATCATGGTTGTTAAAGCCGACGACTATAAAGCCATGCCGGCGAACAACCACACCATTTTGAATAACGCGAAGATTCAGCGCGGCTCCATTTCTACGAGCGATGGCGTGATTTTGGCACAAAGCACCGCCAACGAAGACGGCACGTACACGCGCGAGTACCCGCAGGGAACAACCGCCGCGCACGTGGTGGGATACTTCTCCGAAACGTACGGTTCCAGCGGCATCGAGTCGTCGCAAAACGATGTGTTGACCGGCAAGAAAAGCTTTGCCACCTGGAACGATGCGCTTGCTGCCGTCACCGGCTCGGGCACCGCGGGAAACGACATAACGCTCACGCTGAACTCCGAAATCCAGAAAGCCGCCGAGCAAGCACTTTCCGGCTACACGGGCGCCTGCGTGGTCATGAACCCGAAAACGGGCGCGGTGCTGGGCATGGCGTCTTCGCCCACCTACGATGCATCCAACCCGGACCAGGCACTTTCTTCCACTGATGGCAACATGTCGGTATATAACCGCGCAACCCAAGCTCTGTACGCGCCGGGCTCCACGTTCAAAATGGTAACGCTCACCAGCGCGCTGGAAACGGGCACGGCAAGCGAAGACACCACGTATAGCGCCCCCGGCTCCATGGATATTGGCAACGCGCCGGTCAGGAACTTCGCAAGCACCGATTACGGAACCATTACGCTGGCACGCGCAACCGAAGTTTCCTCGAACACCGTATATGGCCAGCTGGGCGTTCAACTGGGCGCGAACACGCTGGTAAGCAGCGCCGACAAGTTCGGCTTCGATACCAGCATCGACTTTGACCTTCCCCTGGTCACGTCGCTCATGGCAGACCCCAACGACATGACCACGTGGGAAACCGCCTGGGCAGCCGCAGGCGAGCCCGTGGGTGAAACTTCGGCCACGCACAAAAGCGCCGCCGGCCCGCAAGCTACCGTGCTGCAAATGGCGCTGGTGGGCTGCGGCATTGCCAATGACGGCGTAATACAGCAGCCGTACCTGGTGGATAGCATATATAATGCCAACGGAGAGAGAAGTTACACCACTTCGCCGTCGAAACTGCTCAAAGCAACCGATGCCGCCACCGCACAGCGCGTGCGCACTGTTTTGGAAGGCGTGGTAAACAACGGCACCGGCCAGGCAGCCGCCGTATCGGGTGTGCAGATTGCGGGCAAAACGGGCACGGCGGAGCTCAACGATGGCAACAATTATTGGTTTGTGGGCATGGGTCCCTCCGATGACGCAAGCGTGGTAGTCGCGATTGTCATTGAGAAGGGCGAAAGCGGTATTGCCACAAGCCGCGCGAAAAACATTTTGGAAACCGCATTGCGTGTTCAGGGTAATTTGTAAGAGGATATAGGGATAACGGCAAAAAGCCTTAAGGAGCAAAGAAATGGCTGGCGATTTCGTAGGACGGGTCTTTAGCGACCGCTATAAAATTACAGAACGCATTGGCGTGGGAGGCATGGCGGAAGTCTACCGTGCCCAAGATACTGTGTTGGGACGCACCGTTGCCGTAAAGGTAATGCTGCCCCAGTATGCGGAAAGCCCCGATTTCACCCAGCGTTTCAAGCAAGAAGCCGCTGCTGCTGCCAACCTGCAGAGCCCCTACATTGTAAACATCTACGACTGGGGCAACGATAACGGCACGTACTACATTGTAATGGAGCTCATTCGCGGCACCGACCTGAAGACCGGCATCAAGGCGCGCGGCGCGCTCAACCAGCGCAAAGTTGCCGAAATCGGTTCGCAGGTGTGCTCGGCGCTCAACGTTGCCCACAACCAGGACCTAATTCACCGCGACATCAAGCCGCAAAACATCATGGTGCAGCCCGATGGCAACATCAAAGTCATGGACTTCGGCATTGCCCACGCGAAAAACTCCGTGAAAACCCAAACGTCCAGCGTTTTGGGCACGGCGCACTACATCTCCCCCGAGCAAGCGCAAGGCAAGGAACTTGACGCCGCCAGCGACATTTACTCGCTGGGCATTGTGCTGTTCGAAGCAGCCACTGGTCAGCTGCCCTTCGATGGCCCCGATGCCATTAGCGTGGCAATGAAGCAGGTCAACGAGCTGCCGCCCTACCCCAGCGACTTCAATCCCAATATTGACCCCGTGCTTGAAGAAATCATCATGAAGGCACTGGAGAAAAACCCGCGCGACCGCTTCTCAAGCGCGCAGGAAATGCGTGCCGCTCTGAACGATTACTTGGCGGGACGCACGCCCAGCTTCTCTAGAAACGTGTCTTCATCTGCGAAAACAGCTTATCTGGGCAACGGCGTGCAAGCAGGACCCGCAGGAGCCACTATGGTGTTGCCGGGTGGCGCTGCTGCGCAAAACGGCAGCTACGCAGGACGCGGCCCGCTGGACAAAACCGCCATGCTGCCCGCATCCGAGAGCGCCGTTATGGGTGCCGGGTCGGCAGGCGGGGCAGCATCGAACCGCAGCTATCGCCACAACAACGCCCTTGACGAAGAGCCGAAGGGCGGTGTTTCACGCCGCGCCGTGGTGGGCGGCATTATTGCCGTGATCGTTGTTGCGCTGCTTGCTTTCGGCGGCTTCAAGCTGTTCGGCTCAAGCAGCGGCGAGGAAATCGAAGTACCTAACGTAGTGGGCATGACATCGCGCGAAGCAACGGCAGCGCTTAAAGCTGCTGGCTTTGAGCTGGGCACCACCGATAAATCCTACGATGCCGATGCAAAAGACGGCGAAGTGATCAAGCAGAACCCAGTCGCAAAGTCAAAAGCCGCAAAGGGCTCTAAGGTCAACATCACCGTTTCCCTGGGCGCCGAGCAAGTTGTGGTGCCCAGCCTGGACAATATGACCGCCAAGGAGGCTCAGGATGCCCTGACTAAGGCGGGCCTGGTTGCACGCGCGGGTACCGCCGAGTATTCCGCCGACGTTGACGTGAACCACGTTATCAAGCAGTCCCCTGTTGCCGGCGAAACGGTAACGAAGGGCGACACCGTTGAGTACATCTTGTCGCTGGGCGCCGAAAACGTGACTGTTCCCAGCGTGGTAGGTTACTCGCAAAGCGGTGCGGAATCGGCGCTTTCTGCAGCTGGTTTCAGTGTGAACGTAAAAACGCAGCACAGCAGCTCGGTCTCCGAGGGGCTGGTTATCAGCCAAAGCCCGAATGGCGGCAAGCTTGAGAAGGGTGAGACCGTCACTATTGTGGTAAGCTTGGGCGAAGACCCTGCGACCGCCGAAGTTGACATCCCCAATGTGGTGGGCAAAACGCTCAGCCAGGCGAAAAGCGCCCTGAGCGCCGCCGGGTTCAACGTTTCCGTAAGCGGCCAGGAAGATGACTCAGCAAGGGTTGCTTCTCAATCGCAAACGGGAACAGCTGCAAAGGGCACGACCATTACGCTTACCCTTGAGCAGAAACAATCGTAGCGACCGTATAGAGGAGTATGCACGTGCAGGAACGCGAGAAGTTCGGGAGCCGACTGGGCTTCATCCTTATCAGCGCAGGATGCGCAATCGGCTTGGGCAACGTTTGGCGTTTCCCGTACATCACCGGAGAATATGGTGGCGGCGCGTTCGTGCTGCTGTACCTGATTTTCCTGGTTATCCTGGGCCTTCCTATTATGGCCATGGAATTCGCCGTGGGCCGCGGCAGTCAAAAAGGCATTGCGAAGGCCTTCGACGCGCTGGAGCCGGAAGGGTCGAAGTGGCACATCTATAAGTGGATTGCCATTGCGGGCAATGCGCTGCTTATGATGTTTTACACCGTTGTTGCCGGCTGGTTCTTAAACTATGCTGTGAAAACAGCAGCGGGCCAGTTCGTGGGCGTAACCGCCGAAAGCAGTGCCGCCACGTTCACCGCCATGCTAGGCAACCCCGGCGAGCTGATTTTATGGTGCTTCGTGGTAATCATCATTGGCGCCGTGGTGTGCAGCTTGGGCGTGCGCAAGGGCGTTGAAAACGTCACGCGCTTCATGATGGTGGGCTTGTTCGCGCTCATTTTGATTTTGGTCGTACGTGCCGTTACGCTGGGCGAAGGCGCTCTGGAAGGCATTGCGTTCTATCTGAAGCCCGACTTCTCCAAGATTTTCTGCGACCCCGCAACGGCGGCGGACGCCATTTACGCCGCCATGGGCCAAAGCTTTTTCACGCTCTCCATTGGCATGGGCTCCATGGCCATTTTCGGCAGCTATATTGGCAGGGACCGCAGCCTTTTTGGCGAGGCAACCACCATCGGCATTCTTGACACCGCTGTAGCACTGCTTGCCGGCCTGATCATCTTCCCGGCCTGCTTCGCATTCGGCGTTGAGCCGGGTTCGGGTGCTGGTCTGGCGTTCATCACGCTGCCCAACATCTTTGAGCAAATGCCGCTTGGCCAGCTGTGGGGCACGCTGTTCTTCCTGTTCATGTCGTTTGCGGCGCTTTCGACCGTTATCGCCGTGTTCGAGAACCTTATTGCGTTTGGCATGGACCAGTGGGGTTGGAGCCGCAAGAAGAGCTCCATTGTGACGTGCGTGGGCATGCTGGTTTTGGCGCTGCCGGCCATTTTTGGCATGAACCCCGAACTGGGCACGTACCTGCCCATTGGTGGCACGGTTGACGGCCTTGAGGACTTCATTGTATCAAACAACATTTTGCCCATTGGCTCGCTTGTCTTCATTGGGTTCTGCGTGAGCAAAAAGGGCTGGGGCTGGAAAAACTTCCTGGAGGAGGCGAACAGCGGCGACGGCCTGAAGTTCCCCACCTGGCTGTATAACTGGATGCGCTTTGGCGTGCCCGTGCTGATCATCGTTATTCTGGTGGCGGGCTGGATCCCCATCATCCAAGGCCTCATCAGCTAATTTGTTGACAAATTACCCCACCTTTTGTCAGCATTTCGCGCCTTCCCTTTGTCCAAGGGGAAGGCGTTTTGTTGCATGCGAAGATGCGCGGCAAACGGCGTGCGGCGGGTGCGGCGGGTGCGGCAAGCGCCATGCGGGCGCGGCAAGCCGACGCCCGCATGCGTTTCTGGCGCGTACCTTCTTCGTGCGATTGTTTGAAGACGAAGTGTCAACTTAGCAACAACGCTCCAAGCTGCGTAAACGGCGGCGTGGTTTTCGCATACCATTGCACATAATGCACTGTTTGCATCGCTTATTTTGGGAAGAAGAATCGCATGCTCCAAGTCAAAAATATCCACAAGTCGTACACCACGGGATCGTTCACGCAGCAAGCGCTCAATGACGTTTCGCTTTCGCTGCGCGACAACGAATTTGTGGCCATTTTAGGTCCTTCGGGTTCGGGCAAAACCACACTGCTGAACATCATTGGCGGCCTTGACCATTATGATTCCGGCGACCTGGTTATCGATGGCGTGTCCACAAAGAAGTACAAGGACCGCGACTGGGATACGTATCGCAACAACCGCATTGGCTTCGTGTTCCAAAGCTACAATTTGATTCCCCACCAAACCATACTGGCAAACGTTGAGCTGGCACTCACGCTTTCCGGCGTTTCCGCAGATGAACGTAAAAAACGCGCCACGGAAGCACTTCAGCGCGTTGGACTGGGCGAACACATCGACAAGCGTCCAAATCAGCTTTCCGGCGGTCAAATGCAGCGTGTGGCCATTGCGCGCGCACTCATCAACGATCCCGAAATTCTTCTGGCCGACGAACCAACCGGCGCGCTTGACTCCAAAACAAGCGTGCAGATCATGGACTTGCTTACCGAGATTGCCCAAGACCGCCTGGTGGTCATGGTTACGCACAACCCCGAGCTGGCCGAAGAGTATGCCACACGCATCGTGAACCTGGCCGACGGCGTTATCGTAAGCGACTCCAACCCCTACGAGCCCACCGCCGACGAGCTTGCGCGCGTGAGCACAAAGCAGCCGCGCCGCACGTCCATGAGCCTGCTCACGGCGCTTTCCCTTTCCTTCAACAACCTGATGACGAAAAAAGGCCGCACGATTATGACCGCCATTGCGGGATCCATTGGCATTGTGGGCATTGCGGCTATTTTGGCGCTGGCGAACGGCGTGAACAACTACATTGCCAGCGTGGAAGAAGAAACGCTTTCGGAATACCCGCTGCAAATCACCAGTTCAGCCATGAATTTGAACGTTACTAGTTCCGATGACGAAGATGATTCTTCGGACACTTCCGGCTCCGCAACCGGTCTTGCCGGCGACCCTGAAAACCCTATGGGCAAAGACTTTATTGTGCCCGGTGGCGAAAATGAGCTGGGCGTAGCGAAAACCGTCTCGCACATCTTTGGCAGCATTGGCAGCAACGACCTGCAATCGCTCAAGGACTTCTTTGACAGTGGCACGAGCGGCATTGAGCCGTACGTGAACTCTATCGAGTACAGCTACAACGTGCAGCCGCAAATCTACCTGTCTGACACGTCGAACGGCGCGCATCAGGTGAACCCCGACAAAACGTTCGCCGCACTGGGCATGGGCTCGGGCAGCAGCAACGGTCTGATGTCTATGACCATGAGCACCGATGCCTTCTATCAAATGCCGAAAGACAAAGACCTTTACGCGAACTCTTACGAAGTTGTGGCTGGTCATTGGCCTGAAAACTACAACGAATGCGTGCTGGTGACTTCGCGCAAGGGCAACATCAACGACTTCATGCTGTACGCGCTGGGCCTGCGCGATTCCAGCGAGCTGTCCGATATGGTCAAAGCATTCATCAACGAGGAAGAAGTCACCACCCCCGACGATTACGAGCCCGTCTCATACGACACCGTTCTGAGCACGCAATATAAGCTGGTCAGCGCCGCTGATTACTACGAATACGACGAGACGTACGGCGTTTGGAAGGACAAGTCCGGCGACGCCGATTACATGACCGACCTGGTGAATAATAGCGAAACGCTGAACATTGTGGGCATTGTGCGCCCCACCGAAGACGCGCGCATTGCCATGCTGAAGCAGGGCATCAACTACCCCTACGAGCTCACCGAGCACCTGGTGACAACCGCTGCCGAAAAGCAGATTGTGAAGGATCAGCTGGCCACGCCGTCCACCGATGTTATTGCCGGCGAACCTTTCGACGAAGAAAACAGCTCGAACGGCTTTGACCTGGGTTCTTTGTTCACCGTTGACGAATCGGCGTTGGCAGGCGCCTTCAAAGTTGATGACAGCAAGCTGCAAATTGACCCCAGTGTGCTGTCTATTGACATGAGCGGCGTGCAAATTGACCCCAGCACACTGCCGGCGTTTGACCCGTCGTCCATTACAATTGACATGAACGAGGTCATGAAGAATTTCGACCCGAGCTCCATTAAAGTGAACGTCGATATGAGCTCGGTGCACCTTGACTTGAGCGGCTTGAAGATTGGAAACTACTTCGACAACACGGTGTTGGCTGAAAAAATGAGCGATGCCATGGCAGATTTTATTACCTGGTACATGGCTCACAGCACGGAATACGCAACGCCAAAGGATGCCGCAATGGCGTACTTTAGCTCGAATACCGTTCTAAACGATGCGCTGACCAGCGCGTTTGACGACCAAGCGCTTGCCGATGACCTTATGGTAACGCTTGCGCCGCAACTACAAGCGCAGATTGTGGGGCAAGTAACGGCGCAGGTGGTTCCCCAAGTTGCCGCAGCGCTTACGCAGTCAATCGTGCAAGCAGTGGGCAACAACGTGCAAACCGCTGTGGGCGCTTACCTGCAGCAAGCCATGGCCGCCATGGCCGCCCAGCTGGGCGCGACCGTGCAGCAGCAGGTCAGCGCGGCAATGGGTACGGCAATGGGACAGCTCTCAACGAACATGGCCAGCGCCTTCTCCATTGACACCAGCGCCTTTGCCAATGCGTTCCAAGTGAACATGAGCTCGAACGACTTGACCGACATCATGATGTCCATGCGCACCACCGAAGAGCGCACGTACGAGAACAACCTGAAGAATTTCGGATACGCCGACCTGAACAAGCCGTACGAAGTGAGCATTTACCCCATTAGCTTTGAGAGCAAAGAGAAGGTCATTGACGTTCTTGATCAATATAATGCCCAGATGAAGCAAGTGGATGAGAATAAAGTTATCACGTACACCGACCTGGTGGGCTTGCTCATGACCAGCGTTACGAACATTGTGGATATGATTTCCATGGTGCTGATTGCGTTCGTGGCTATTTCGCTGGTTGTTTCCAGCATTATGATTGGCGTGATTACGTACATCAGCGTGCTGGAGCGCATCAAAGAGATTGGCATTCTGCGCGCAATTGGCGCCAGCAAGAAGGACATCAGCAACGTGTTCAACGCCGAAACGATTATCGAAGGCCTGGTCGCAGGCTTGTTGGGCGTGGGCGTCACGGCCATTGCATGCGCTATTGCGAACGTGGTTCTGGTGGCAAACGACTACCCCGCCGTGGCACAGCTGCCGGCAAACGCCGCGGTGATTTTAGTGCTTATCAGCGTGGTGCTCACGTTTGTTGCCGGTCTTTTGCCTGCTCGCAGCGCCAGCAAGAAGGACCCCGTGGAAGCGCTGCGCAGCGAGTAGCGAGTGGCGGGGTTTGCTGCTCCGGGGTCCCCAAGTCGAGCGCACGGCATAATTCCGCGCACAGCACCCCACCAGGTTGGACGCACGACACAATTACACACGTAGCTTGGTTGCAGAAAAGAAGACCGCTCGCAAGCGGTCTTCTTTTCTGCTCGGACGAGATTGCGTTCGCCGTGAGAGATGCTTCGCCAGGCGGCGGGCCTTACCACCCCCCAGAGCCTTCCACTACTCCAGCAGCTTTTTGCTTTCGCGCCAATCGGGCAGATAGCGGTCGAGCACCGCATAGAACTGCGGCCCGTGCCCGTGCACCAGCAAGTGGGCCAGCTCGTGCACAACCACATACTCAAGACAGCGCGGCGGATACAGTGCCAGACGCACGTTGATGCAGATGCGTCCCGTTGACGGCTGGCAGCTGCCCCAGCGGCTTGTCATGTTGCGATACGCCAGTTTACCAGGGGTAACGCCCATAACAGCTGCCCAGCGCTCAACAAGTCCGGGTGTGAGCCCCTCTACGATAGCGCGCCATTCAGCAACTTCTTGCGGCGTGGCCAGATTCGCGCGCGCCATGGGGGAATCTTGTCGGCTTTCCTGTAACCGCGCGATCAAGTCCTTTCGCGAGCGCACGAATTCCTCGATGGTCTGGCGTGATGTACCCACTGGCGCGGAAATCTGCACCGGCTCGGCGGCGGTTTTCACGCGCATCGTAATGCTGTTCATGGTTTTGAGCGTAAGCCTAACGGCAATGCCATCGACGTTGAGCTCTTGGCACGCTACGATTTTCGCGCCGCCGCCCGTACGCCTGCGCGATCTTCTTGCTTTCGGTTTCACTGATGCCAAAACAAAGCCGCCTATCGTTCGCCAAGCGCAAGCGCATACGCTTCGTTGCGCGATATTCCCAGCTCAGAAACGAGTGTTTTCACGATGTCTTTTTTAGAGGCGCCTTCTGCACGCAATTGCGCGGCACGGGCGGCGCCATCAATTCCGGTTTGCTGCGCTGTTGCAGCGGCCTCTTCCGGCGATGGTCCATCAATAACCAGGACAATCTCGCCCTTAATGCCTTCTGCAGCTGCGCGTTCAGTGAATACCTCATGCACGTACGATGTTGCGCCACGCACCACTTCTTCGTGCAGCTTCGTAAGCTCGCGGCAAACTGCCATTTGACGGTGCGGGAACTCTTGCGCAATGACTTCCAGTGCGTCAACCAGGCGTTTTGGGCTTTCGTAGTAGATCAGCGCGGCATCCAACTTGGCAACATTTTGCAGTTCCGCGCGGCGTTCGGCATCTTTACGCGGGAAGAACCCCGCGAAAAAGAAGCGCTGATTTGTGCAGCCGCTTGCAACATACGCCGTTGCTGCAGCCACGGGACCAGGCAAAACTTCCACCGCAGCACCCGCTTCGCGCGCCGCGCGCACCAGACGCAAGCCCGGATCAGAGATGCCCGGCATACCGGCATCCGAGCAATATGCAATAACTTCGCCCGCTAAGACGCGCGCAACCACGGAATGAGCGCGCGACGACAGCATTGCCTCGTCCAAACGCTCAAGCGGCCGCTTTATGCCCAGCGCCGCAAGGAGCTTTCCCGTGACGCGCGTATCTTCCGCGCATACGACCTGGGCGTTTTCCAAACACGCACGCATGCGATCTGTCACATCGCCCAAGTTGCCGATAGGCGTGGGGCAAATGACCAGCTTTCCTTCTCCTGCACGATGCTCTTTCGGGCGCTTGTTCGGGGTCCGCCCACTCGCGCCCCGCTTATTTGCATTCTGCTCATTTGCGTTCTGCTCATTTGCGTCCCGCCTGTTCATACCCTGAGTATTCGCAGCATCTGCATCAAACCGTTCCACGCTTGCTTGCCCTTCTTCGTATTTTGCTTCATTGCCCATAACCGCGCGCCATTTCCGCTTGGTATTCCTGAGTTAGCTTGCCATCGGATACGTCCATTTCATTCCGGTGAACTGGAATACATGCACAGGGAAATCAACACATGCAACTTTCTTGCACATCCATTTCCCCGCGATTCTTGCGCTCTTGTTCACACACAAAAATCGAACTACCATACCCTGTGTCCGCACAGCCGAACCGCCGCATCTTGCGTTCGCGCGCAAAAAGCCGTCGCGAGCCCTCAATTTCGCTTTATTGTATCGTTTCGGGCAACGGCAAGCCACCGAACGGCATCATGTTGTTGGAAAAATGGGTGCAAATTCGGGCAAATCGACGATATTCGGTTGTCGGGTTTTCGTTCCTGCTCCCTACCTGATTTCAATACTGCCTGCGACCTGCGGAAACATAAAAGCTTGTTTCGGGGCGCCACCTATGACGCCCCGAAACAAGGCTATTTGCGCAGGCAAACCACCGACTATCGTCGATTAGCCCGAATCCAAGGGTCGTTTTCCAACAAGCACCCCTTAGCGCACTCCCCAAGAAAAGCAACTTCGAATTTCGACCCCAAAATCCAACATCATGTCCGCAAAAACCCTTTTTTGTGGCGCAGCGCGCCATGCAAATTCTCATTTGCGCAAAACGATGACCGCGCACAGCCCACATGCACTGCCCCCACCCGCGCACTACGCCGCAGCGCGCGACAACACACTCCTGCTCCCGCGCCCCTTGCCCTACCCCCGCACCCCCGGCGGCTCGCGCCGACACACCGCGCCCTTGCCCTGCACGTCACGCACCATCCTCTGCCTGCGCACCGCCCGCACCCCCGGCAGCGTGCGACAACGCGCACCCCGCCTGCGCGCTACGCCACAGCCCATTCGTCGCCGCGCCCACGCTTCCCGTCAGAGCGCCACTCACAGCACCCTCGCGCCGCTGCACCTTGCAGCCGCCTCGTCCGCCCCCTCGTTCGCATCGCGCGCCTCCTTCCTGACCCCTTCCCCACCCTGCACGGGCGCAAACGCGGGTGCGCCTAGGCGTATGCGCGGTTTTATGAGAAAATGAGCGGAACAAATCACGCAAACCCCTATAAAGGAGATTTCATGGCAGAGTTTATCTACCAGATGTACAAAGCGCGCAAAGCCCATGGTCAGAAAGTGATTTTGGACGACGTGACGCTGAGCTTTTACCCTGGCGCGAAAATTGGCGTTGTTGGCCCGAACGGCATGGGCAAGTCCACGCTGCTCAAGATTATGGCTGGCCTGGAAGAAGTATCAAACGGCGAGGCGCATCTGACCCCGGGCTATTCCGTGGGCATTTTGCTGCAGGAGCCGCCGCTGGAAGAGGACAAGACCGTCATTGAGAACGTGCGCCTGGCGTTCGGCGATATCCTGGCGAAAGTCGAGCGCTTCAACCAGATTGGCGCCGAAATGGGCGAGCCCGATGCCGACTTCGACGCGCTCATGGAAGAGATGGGCAAGCTGCAAGATGCCATTGACGCCGCGAACGGCTGGGACTTGGACAGCCAGCTCACCCAGGCCATGGATGCGCTGCAGTGCCCCGACCCCGACATGCCGGTAAACGTGCTTTCGGGCGGCGAACGCCGTCGCGTGGCGTTGTGCCGCTTGCTGCTGGAAGCCCCCGACCTGCTGCTTTTGGACGAGCCCACAAACCACCTGGACGCCGAGTCCATTCTGTGGCTGGAAAAATTCCTGCACGATTACCAGGGCGCCGTGCTGGCCGTTACCCACGATCGCTACTTCCTGGACAACGTTGCCGAGTGGATCTGCGAAGTTGACCGCGGCCATCTGTACCCCTACAAGGGCAATTACTCCACGTACCTGGAAACGAAAGCCGCCCGCATGGAGGCGCAAGGTCAGCAAGAGGCAAAACTGGCGAAGCGTATGCGTTCCGAACTGGAGTGGGTCCGTTCGACCCCCAGCGCACGCCACGCAAAGAGCAAGGCGCGTTTGGAAGCATACGAGCGCATGGCTGCCGAGGCCGAGAATTTCAAGAGCGTTGACTTCACCGACATCCACATTCCCGTTGGTCCGCGCTTGGGCAACAAGGTGCTTGAGGCGAACCACCTGCACAAGGCATTCGGCGATCGCGTGCTTATTGACGATTTGAGCTTCAGCCTGCCGCGCAACGGCATTGTGGGCGTCATCGGCCCAAACGGCGTAGGCAAAACCACGCTGTTCAAGACCATTGTGGGGCTTGAACCGCTCACGAGTGGCACGTTGGAGATTGGCGAGACCGTGCAACTGTCTTACGTGGATCAGAACCGCGCGGGCATTGACAACAACAAATCCGTGTGGGAGGTCGTGTCCGACGGCAACGACTATATTACCGTGGGCAAGCAGGAAATCCCGTCGCGCGCGTATGTGAGCGCGTTTGGTTTCAAAGGCCCCGACCAGCAAAAACCCGCAGGCGTGTTGTCTGGCGGCGAGCGCAATCGTCTGAACCTGGCCCTTACGCTGAAGCAGGGCGGCAACTTGCTGCTTTTGGACGAACCCACCAACGACCTTGACACCGAAACGCTGGAAAGCCTGGAAGAAGCGCTGCTGGCCTTCCCCGGTTGCAGCGTGATTGTGAGCCACGATCGCTGGTTTTTGGACCGCGTGGCAACGCACATTCTGGCCTGGGAAGGCACCGAGGAAAACCCCGGCAACTGGTTCTGGTTCGAGGGCAACTTTGCCGACTACCAGAAGAACCGCGAAGAACGCCTGGGACCCGAGGCCACAAAACTGCGCGTGATGCATCGCAAGCTGACGCGCGATTAGTGCGAGCACTTCAAGCACGCCGAGCCGCCAACACCGCACGCTAACGAAAACGCAAGAAACGCGCATGAACGCCGAACAGTACAAAGCATTGACGAAGCCGCTTCGGGACAACCCGAAAGCGGCTTCGCTTGTTGCTGCTGTGAACAAAGGCATCACCACCATTTACTACGTGACGTACCCATTGTTAGTGGCATTTCTTATTGCGACCCAAAACTCGCTTGCTTGGAAAGCCGTAGTGCTTCCTGCCGCAGGATTTGTGCTGATCAGCGCGCTAAGGCGCATTATCAATCGACCGCGCCCTTACGAGGCGTTCGACTGTCCCTCGGTCATTCCGAAAGACACGAAGGGGAAATCGTTTCCCAGCAGGCACGCGTATTCCGCTTTCGCCATTGCCCTAACGTTTTATGCGTGGTGCGCACCTGCGGGTATCATCATGGTGCTGCTGAGCTGCTGCATGGCCGCCGTGCGCGTGATAGGCGGCGTGCATTACCCCAGCGACGTCGCCGCAGGTGCAGCGCTGGGCATTGCGTTCGGCGCACTTGAGATTCTGCTGTAAAGGCGCCTGCATCACCCTTACCAACATCGCGCAGATGAAGGTGGAACCCATGCCAGCAGCAGCCTTCGTAATCCTCGCTTCCTTTGAAAACCGACAAGCCGCAAAAGAGCATCTTGTCGGAAATCTGGCTCGAAAACGCGCAAATGCACGATACGGGGCAGGTCGAAGGCGCAAACGAAGCGGTTTTAACCCTTCAACCCTATCCAACTCCACAAAAGCCCAGTTCGCAACGTCATCTTGGCAACAGCGAACATTCTAATTCCTCCTCCACCTGCCCCGTACCGTCGATTTGAGCGCATTTGGACGAAAAATCCGACAACATGCCGCCAGAGAACCCAGAACTCAAGTCGAAACTCCCAACCCACCACCGCAGCGCATAAAAAAATCCGAGGCGCACATAGCACCTCGGATCCGAAAGCTCAATTGTTGACAAAAGGTGGGGTAATTTGTCAACAACGATTAGTACAGCTTTGCGCCGGCGGGAATGGCGTCGCTCACCATGAGCAGGTTCAAGCGCTCTTCGCCCTCCTCCGCGTGAACAGCGGAAATAAGCATGCCACACGAATCGATACCCATCATCTTGCGCGGCGGCAAATTCGTGATGGCAATGAGCGTCTTGCCTACCAGTTGTTCGGGCTCGTAATACGCATGGATGCCTGAAAGAATTACGCGGTCTTGGTCCGTACCGTCGTTCAACACGAACTTCAGCAGCTTCTTGCTCTTCGGCACCGCCTCGCACGCCTTGACTTTCACAGCGCGGAAGTCGGATTTGCTGAACGTCTCGAAGTCAACGTAATCCTGGAACAAGTCCTCAATCTCCACCTTGGAAAAGTCGATGGCCGCAGCGGCTGCAGCAGGCGCATCGGCAACGGCGACCGCACCATCAGCAGCGGCAGCACCTTCGCCAACGCAAGCTTCGGCCTTAGGCGCACCAGCCGGGGTTTCCTCGCGCATGTGCGGGAACAGCAACACGTCGCGGATGGTTGCGCTATCGGTCAGCAACATGACCAGGCGGTCAATGCCAATGCCCACGCCGCCCGCAGGAGGCATGCCGTATTCCAGCGCGCGGATGTAGTCGGCGTCGTAGCCCATGGCCTCGTCGTCGCCCATGCCCTTTGCCTCAACCTGCGCACGGAAGCGTTCGGCCTGGTCAACAGGGTCATTCAGCTCGGTAAACGCATTGGCGTACTCGTGGCCGCAAATGAACAGCTCGAAGCGCTGCGTAAAATTCGGGTCCTTCGGATCCTTCTTTGCCAGGGGGCTGATCTCCAGCGGATGCTCGGTAACGAACGTCGGCTGAATGAGCTTTTCCTCGGCAACGGCCTCGAAAATCTCGGAGATGAGCTTGCCCTTGCCCCACGCGGTATCGGCATGGCCGCCGTTGCGCTCAAGGATTTCCACCAGCTCTTTATGCGTACGCGCGAAGGAAACTTCCTCGCCTGCGCCTTCGCTTGCCAGCTCGGACATGGTGGCAACGCGCCAATTGCCGCCCAGCTCAATGGTGTTGCCCTGATACTCAACGGTCATGGTGCCACACGCCGCCTGCGCGGCAGCCTGAATAGCGCCCTGCGTAAGCTTCATCATGCCGGAAAGGTCGGTGAACGCCTGGTAGGCTTCCATCGTGGTGAACTCGGGATTATGGAAGGGGTCCATGCCCTCGTTGCGGAACTGACGGCCAATCTCGTACACGCGCTCAAAGCCGCCCACCAGCAGGCGCTTCAACGGCAGCTCGGTGGCAATGCGCAGGAAGTAATCGCGGTCAAGCGCGTTGAAATGCGTCACAAAGGGCTTGGCGTTTGCGCCACCCATAATGGAATGCAAAAACGGCGTTTCCACTTCGAAGAAGTCCTGGCCGTCCATGTAGCGGCGAATAGCGGAAACAATCTGGCTGCGCTTGACGAATGTACCCTTGACCTCGGGATTTGCAATAAGGTCAACGTAGCGCTGACGATAACGCAGCTCTTTGTCGGCCAAGCCGTGGAACTTTTCCGGCAGCGGACGCAGGCTCTTCGACAAAAGCTCAAAACTGCGCGCGGCAACGGAAAGCTGGCCGCGCTTCGTGCGCATCATGGTGCCGTGCACGCCAATCCAGTCGCCCACATCCAGGTCCTTTGCGCGCTTGTACAGATCCTCGCCCAAGTTGTTGATCTGGAAGAACAGCTGAATGTCGCCCGTGGTGTCACGCAGGCCGAAGAACGCGCACTTGCCCTGCACGCGCTTGGACATAACGCGGCCGGCAACCGCAACGGCATCTTCCGTGGACTCGCCATCGGCAAGATTGGCGTAAGCCGCATCCAGGTCAGTCACATGATGGGTGTAGTCGAAAGCGTGACCGTAAGGGTCCTCGCCCGCCGCAATCAGCGCAGCACGCTTGGCTTTGCGAACCTCAATAGGATCATCCTCAACCATCTGCTGCTTTGCGTTGTTATCGCTCATAGTAATTCTCCTTCAGGGAAACGCCGGCGAAAACCAGACCGGTTCCGCGTTCAGCTTTGCGTTCGGTTTCGCGCAACGCCAACCCCAACCGCAACCTTGTCCGCTTCGCACGGCATGCACGCCCGCTTCGCTGCATCCACTCAACACAACGCCAGCGCAGGCGCATATAATTGCAGCGCACCCCTTTCGCGCAAAAGCAAGCGAAGGAAGGCGCGCTGCCCGTTTATGATTAGCGTTCGATTTTCTTGATGACAATCGTCAGAGGACGACCAGTCGGGCCAACAGCCTGAATCTCGTCACCCTTCTTGTGCCCCAAAATAGCGGCGCCAACAGCTGATTCGTTGGAAATTTTGCCACCCTTCACGTTGCTTTCAGCCGCACCCACAATGGTGAACACGCGCTCAACGCCATTAAGATCAAGCGTTACCGTGCTGCCAATGTTGATTTTCGTGGAGCGCTTGTTGGCGCTTACCACCACGGCATCCGCCAAAATGCGGTTAATCTGCGCAATGCGCGCCTCAACCTGAGCCTGCTCGTTCTTAGCGTCATCGTATTCGGAGTTTTCAGAGATATCGCCGAACTCGCGGGCAACCTTAATGCGCTCGCCAATCTCGGCGCGCTTTTCAGTCTCCAGGTAATGCAGCTCTGCTTCAAGCTGATCTTTGCCTTCTTGGGTAATCAAGTTGCCTTCAGCCATTTTTCCGCCAATCTGTGGATCGTCCTCGTTATTATTTTTCAAAATCTGAAACCCGCCAGCTCATCCGTTCACTGCGGGCTTCTCTGTAGCCTTGCTATGTTATCACATTCGCGCTATGGTTGAAGAAAAGAAGCGGCAGGAGAAGATATCTTTTCACATTTTTCTCGCACTAATCGAAACAATGTGCTATCATGCTTAAGCTGTCTTTTACAGCGGGTTGTGGCTCAGCTTGGTAGAGCGCTGCGTTCGGGACGCAGAGGTCGCAGGTTCAAATCCTGTCAACCCGACCATTTTGATTACGAAAGTCGCTTGAAAAAGCGACTTTTTGTTTATTACCGAACACGAAAGACGCCTTATGAAACTATCAATGATAGTGCCTGCATACAACGAAGAGGCCAACGTTCATCCCTTCTACGATGAAGCCGTGCGCGTTTTCGGTGAAACGAACCTAACTTGCGAAATCATCTTCATCGATGATGGCAGCAAGGATAAAACATACGATGAACTGCGCAAACTTGTTGATATCGCTCGCAATGAACAGCGAATCTCGGTTTGCGCCGTGTCGTTTTCTCGCAATTTTGGAAAAGAAGCGGCACTGTTCGCGGGCCTCAAGCACGCGCAAGGCGACTTGATTGCGTTCATTGACGCTGACCTGCAACAAGAACCCGCAACGCTGCTTGAAATGGTGCGCATCCTAGAGCGCGACGATGACCTTGATTGCGTGGCGGCATGCCAAGTGAACCGGAAAAAGGGACTGACCGCATCGCTTTCCCACAAGTTCTATAAAGTTCTAGCCTCGTCTTCTAATATGGAAGTCATCCAAGACGCCAGCGATTTTCGCGTGTTCCGCCGCTGTGTGGCAGAAGCGCTTTTGTCCATGGGCGACTATCAGCGCTTTTCGAAGGGCCTATTCTCGTGGGTGGGCTTCAAAACGTACGCCTACCCGTATACGCCCAGCAAACGCCATGCGGGCGAAAGCACGTGGTCGTTCTGGGGACTTTTGCGCTACGCCTTCAATGGGCTGCTCTCGTTTTCGGTGGCGCCGCTGCGCACCATTACCACCTCCGGTGTTTTTGTTTCCGCGGCAGCGTTCATCTACTTAATTATCGTGATCGTGCAACGTCTTGCATTTGGCGTTGATATCCCTGGTTACGCCACTATTGTGGCGCTGATCCTGCTTTTGGGTGGCGTGCAGCTTTTAGCGTTGGGATTCATTGGCGAATACCTTTCGCGTGCCTACATCGAGGGCAAAAACCGCCCTATCTACATCGAGCGCCGTTGCCTGAACAGCGAAAACGCCGAAGATACGCAAAGCGAAGGATAGCGTTCGGGGCCGGCACCCGCAAAACGCAATAAAAAGTCACGAGCGACGGCGGCGCCGGAAAGCAGCAGCTTATCCGCAAAGCAACACCCAACCTTGGTCGCAAAAAACTCGGGGAATGAGCCACTTCAGCCCATCCCCCGATTGTCATACCGCTAAAAACGCAACACGCTCAAGCTAGAGCACCGCAGCACGGTACCGCCAACTATAGCGCCGCAGCAATAGCGGCTTTCAGCTCTTGAACAACGCTCTTCGGAACAGCCGAGTAACCTCCCAACACGTATCCTCGATTAAAGAACGGCGCATAAGTCGTGAAGAACGTTTCCGCCGATTCTATATACTCTTCATCCGCATATAAGATAGGCGCATTCGCCCTGCCACACAACGGCCCCGCGCACAACGCATCGTAGTACGATTGCGCCGTGGTCACAGCCGCTCCATTCATCTGCATGCCGTCTTCAAGGC
>CAKTVK010000008.1 GCA_934623455.1 uncultured Eggerthellaceae bacterium
CCTTGGCCGATGTGGACGAAAAGATTCCGGTGTCGCGCCGTCGCGTTTCCGCTTTGAAGAAGGCGCTTGGCCTGTAAATTGTGCGCGTGCGCGAGCGCGTGAGCGCGAAAACGCGCGATGTAAGGCATTTATTCAAACCTGCAGATTTGTGTCTGCAGGTTTTTGCGTAAAAAGTGGCGAAAAAAGAAGGGTGCCAGGGGTGCTTGATTGCGGCTGCTGCGCCGCTGCGAAAACGGGACATGCAGAATGTGGAAACATTGCAGCAAAACCGTGTGAGCACGCATATGAGCTGGCAAAATGGTAGGATAAACCCTTGGGCGCCGTAACGGTTCGCCACGGATGAAAGAGAGTGACATGGCTGAAACGGATTTAGCCTCAAGCCCCACGGCGCGAGAGCTTATCGCGGTAAAGGCGGCAAGCAGGCTTCATGCGAAAGATGCAAGCCTTTTTGACTTTTCAGAAGAGGCGCAGAAGTGCGCGGAAGAGTTCATGGGATGGGTTGATTTGGCAAGCAATCCTCCGTATCCCATCGACGCTATTCAGGCGCTTGCGGACGAATGTGTAGGCCACGGCGTGCGAACGGTGCTTCTTTTGGGGCAGGGCGGTTCGTCGCAGGCGGCTATGACGCTTACGAAGTACAACAAGGTAGACTCGAACCGCGTCATTTTCAAGACGCTTGATTCCGATTCTCCCGTGCGTTTGCGCCAGATTCTGTCGGAGTGCAACCCGCAAACAACGCTGGTTATTGTTTCATCGAAAAGCGGTTCGACCATTGAACCGAACGAATATTTGGTGGCTGTTCGCGCTGAATTCGGCAAAGTTTTGTCCGAAGAAGAGCTGGTCAAACGCCTGATTGCCATTACCGACCCCGATTCAAGTCTGGCAAAGCAAGCGTACGAGGAAAACTGGCGCAACGTTTTGTACGGCGAGCCTTCCGTGGGCGGTCGTTACTCGGCGCTTTCTGTCTTCGGGCTGCTTCCGGCGGCGCTGGTGGGTATTCGTCTGGACGCGCTTATGGAAGAGGCGCGCATTGCTGAAGAGATGTGCAGCACCGATGACCTGGACAATCCCGCAATTCAGCTGGCAACGTTCCTGTACGACAACTATTGCAACGATCGCGACAAGTTCTCGTTCCTCACACCCAAGCGCGGCCGCGTTTTGGGTTTGTGGATTGAGCAGCTGGTGGCCGAGAGCCTGGGCAAAGACGGCAAGGGCATTTTGCCGAACATTGAGGTTGACCCGCTGCTTTTGACGAAGGATCCCGGCGATCGCGGCGTTATCAAGTATGTAACGCGTAACGACTCGCAGGATGAAACCGTGAGTTTCGCGAAGGGTCTTGACTACATTGACCCCGCTATTCCGCAGCTTTCGTATTCTGTGGAAAGTGCTTATGACCTGGTGCATCACTTCATTATGTGGGAGTACGCCACCGCGATGTGCGGATACCTGATGAAGGTGTGCCCGTTTGACCAGCCCGATGTTGCCTCGGCGAAAAAGCAGGTGCTGGACATTTTGGCGCAGGGTCATCCGAAGCCGACATTCACGCAAAGCTCCATCAACGGCATCAAGATGGGCCGTTTTCAGGTGAGCGTTTCCGAATGCCTGATGGGACATATGCATACGCGCACGCGTCAAATGCTTGAACGTGCAGTTCAGGAGCTTATCGCAAGCATCCAGCCGGGCGACTTCTTCGGCTTGCTGGCGTTTTTGCCGTATACGGGCGAAGGCCGCCGCGAAGCGCTTGAAGACATCCGTAACGATGTGGCCGACAAGATTGGCGTGCCGTCGTGCCTGGAGGTGGGGCCGCGCTATCTGCATTCCACGGGCCAGCTGCACAAGGGCGGCAAGAACAACGGCGTGTTCCTGATTCTTTCGGCCGATGAGATGGACGATATCAAGCTGGATAGCAGGGCGAAATCTATGGGAACGCTTGCAAAAGCCCAGGCCGCAGGCGATTTCATTACGCTTTCCGAGCGCGGACGCCGCTGCTTGTACATTAACCTGCCCGATAACACGGGCGTAACGCTGCGCGCGCTCGAGAAAGTGGTGAAGCACGCCGCGGAGAAGGCCGCTTACTAGCAGGCGGCGGGCGCGCGTGCCGTATGTGTGCCGCAAACGATAACGAAGAAAGAGGGATACCATGCGCAAGGCGCTGGATCTGACCATAAAAGGAATTGTGCAAGGGGTGGGTTTCCGCCCCTTTGTGTATAGATGCGCCCATGAACTGGGCATAACCGGCTGGGTTTTGAACGGAACGTTTGGCGTGAAAGTGCACGCGGAAGGCGAACCGGCTGACTTGGACGCTTTCGTTATGCGTGTCCACGACACTGCGCCGGCGGCTGCCCATATAGCGGAAATCCAGCTGGCCGATGGCGTACTTGAGCCGTGCGACGATTTCAAGATTGTGGCATCGCAGCAAGACGCGGATGAGAAGACCACGCTTGTTTCCGCTGATCTTGCAACGTGTGCCGCGTGCGAACAGGAGCTTTTTGACCCGAGTAACCGCAGATACCGCTATCCATTTATCAATTGCACGAATTGCGGGCCGCGCTTCACCATCATCGATCAGCTGCCTTACGATCGTTGCAACACCTCTATGGCGGCGTTTCCGATGTGTCCCGAATGTGCTGAAGAGTATGCCGACCCTCTGAACAGGCGTTTTCATGCGCAACCCGATGCGTGCTGGGAGTGCGGTCCTAAGATCTCGTTCGCTGTGAAGGCGGGCGAAGCTGATGCGCTGCTGGGCGATGCGCTGCTGGGCGAGCACGGTGAAGAGCGCGTTGCGGAAGGCTCTGACAAAGTCAACCAGAGTGAACTCTGTGATTCCGGCTTCGCAATCACCTGGGGCAACACGCGCCAAGAAAGCGATGCGATTCTTGCGCAGGCCGTGCAGCTGCTGCGCCAGGGTGGCATTCTTGCCGTGAAGGGCCTAGGTGGCTTCCACCTGGTGTGCGATGCCGAAAACGAGCAAGCGGTGGCAACGCTGCGTCAGCGTAAGCGTCGCGAGGGCAAACCTTTCGCCGTGATGATGGAAAACGTTGAAACGGTACGCACGTTTTGCCAGGTGAGCGATGATGAGCAGCAGCTTTTGAGCGGCTCGGTGCGTTCCATTGTGCTGTTGCGCTTGAAGCCTTCGGTTCAGCTTACGCCAGGGCTGGCTGATCACTTGTACGAGCTGGGAGTGATGCTTCCTTATACGCCGCTGCAAATGCTGCTCATGCACGATTTTGCAGCCGCGGGCGGACGCATGCTTGTTATGACCTCGGGAAATGTGCACGATGAACCCATTGTGACCGACGATGCCGAAGCGCTGCGCACGCTTGGGGGCATTGCTGATGCCGTTTTGGGCAACAATCGTGCGATTCGTGCGCGCTACGATGATTCCGTGGTGCGCATTCTGGACTTTGGGCAGGCGGGTTCCGCGCTGCAGTTTGTGCGTCGCGCGCGCGGTTATGCGCCTACGCCGCTTCATCTGGCGGACGCGTTTGCCGCACCCGAAAACACGTGCATTTGCGCAACGGGTCCCGAGCAGAAAACCACGGCGTGTTTCTTGCGCGAGGGCGATGCGTTTGTGACGCAACATGTGGGCGATATGGAAAATGCCCTGGTCAACGATGCGTGGTTTGAAACGATCGAGCGCTACGAGAGCCTTTTCGGCATAACGCCGTCGCTGCTTGCCTGCGATAAGCACCCCGAGTACCTGACCACGAAATGGGCGCGCGAGCAGCAGTTACCGCGCGTGGAAGCGCAGCATCATCATGCGCACATCGTGTCGGCGCTGGCGGAAAACGGCATTACTCAGGCTGCGCTTGGCTTCGCGTTCGATGGCACGGGCTACGGTGCCGACGGCGCCATTTGGGGCGGCGAGGCGCTGCTGTGCAACACGGTTGCGTTCGAGCGCTTCGCGAACTTCGCGTACGTTCCCATGCCGGGTGGCGCTGCTGCGGTGAAAAACCCGCTGCGCATGGCTTATGGCGTGCTGTGGGAGTACGATTTGCTGGAGCACCCGGCGGCGCAGGCGGCGCTGGCGCCTCTTGGCGATGCAACGAAGCTGTTTGACCAGATGATCGAAGGGGGCATCAACACGCCGCATACGTCTTCGGTCGGGCGCTTGTTCGATGCCGCCAGTGCGCTTTTGGGCATTTGCTCGCAGCCTGCGTACGAAAGCGAAGGCGCGGTTCTTTTGGAGGCAGCGGCTGCCCGCGCCGCTGTTTCGCCTGGTCATAGTGGGGAAGGAGCGGTAGAGCTTCGTTCAGAAGCTGCGCAGCCTTCACTTCGCTCCACTGACCCTTCTGATAGGGTCGCTTCTGAAAACGAAGAGGGGGATCGTGCGTTTCGGACGCCTTTCGTTTGTGACGAGCGTTACAGCATTGCCATCCAGAAGAACGTGGCAACGGAAGGCTCCACGGCGCAAGACACGTCGGTGTTGATTTTCGATGCCGCGTCCACGTTTGCGGCGCTGCTTGATGACATGCAGACGGGCGTTTGCGCAGATGAGATTGCCCTTCGCTTCCACAATGCGTTTGTTGAGCTCATCGTGAACGCATCGCAGCTGTTCCGCGCGCTCTACGATATTCCCGTTGTGGCGCTTTCGGGCGGCGTCTTCCTGAACCGCTACCTTATGGAGCACGCTGTTCCCGCGTTGGTGGATGCTGGATTTACCGTTGCCCTGAATAGGGAAGTTCCGCCCAGCGATGGCTGCATTTCTTTGGGCCAAGCTGTGATAGCATGTGCCACGAGCAAACAAATGGCAGAATAGAGCAGACTGAAGAATAACGAAGGCAAACAAAGGAGCAGCTCATGTGCCTTGCAATTCCCATGAAAATAGCTTCTCTTAATGAAGACCGCATGGCCACCGTGGACGTGTTGGGCGTTACGCGCGAGATTTCGCTGGATCTAACGCCGCAGGCGCAGGTGGGCGATTACGTTTTGGTGCATGCTGGTTTTGCCATTGAAGTGGTTGACGAGCAGTACGCGCAAGAAACGCTCGATTTGATCAAAGAATTCCCCGAGCTTGCGGGTGAGGATGGGCTGGCGTAATGGCTGTCGATCTTTCGGTACGCGCAAAGGATTTCAAAGACCCCGAATTGGCGAAGGGTTTGGTGGAGGCTATTGAAAAATGGGCTCCTGAACAGGCAAATCTCATGGAAGTGTGCGGCACTCATACGGTTGCCATCGCACGAAACGGCCTGCGCGATTTGATGCCCGAAGGCGTGCGGTTGAGTTCGGGTCCGGGGTGTCCGGTGTGCGTGACGCACAACAAAGACATCGATGCCGTTATTGCTCTTTCGCGCGTTCCCGACGTCATTATTACCACGTTTGGCGATATGACGCGCGTTCCGGGTTCTACGTCTTCGCTTCTTGCCGAACAAGCTGCCGGGCGCGACGTGCGTATTGTGTATTCGCCGCTTGACGCGCTGACCATTGCGCAAGAAAACCCTGATAGACAAGTCATTTTTGTAGGTGTTGGCTTTGAGACAACTACGCCGCTTGTTGCTATGGCAATCAAGCGTGCGGCGGCGCTGGGTCTGAAGAACTTCACGGTTTTTACGGCGCACAAGAACATGCCGGGCGCGTTGGAGGCGATTATCGCCGACCCGCAGTTGAAGGTTGATGCGCTTATTTTGCCCGGTCATGTGAGCACGATTATTGGCGTTGAGCCGTATAAGTTCCTTGCGGAAAAATATGGCATTCCTGGTGTGATTTCGGGTTTTGAGCCGCTTGACGTACTGCAATGCGTTGCCATGATCATGCGTCAGCTTCACGAGGGTCGTGCAGAGATTGAGATTGCCTATGCACGCGGTGTTATGCCCGAGGGCAACCCGGTGGCGCGTGCAGTTATCGACGAGGTGTTCGACACGTGCACAGCCACGTGGCGCGGTTTAGGCGATATTCCCGGTTCGGGCTACGTAATTCGACCTGAATTTGCCCCGTTCGACGCCATGAAGCGCTTCCAGCCCACCGTTGAACCCACGCAAAGCCCCAAGGGGTGCCGCTGCGGAGACATCCTTCGCGGCATTATGGCGCCGAACGAGTGCCCGCTTTTCCGCAAGGTTTGCTCGCCGGAAAACCCCGTGGGTCCCTGCATGGTTTCCTCTGAGGGTAGCTGCGCTGCGTATTATCGGTATTACTAGGGTCTTTGACGGTTGGCGTCTGCAAGGTTTGCTAGCTGGAGGGGCCTGGTGCTTGCGCTAGCGGGGCCTTTGTGCTGCCGTGGACTTTACGGTTAAGGCGTTTTTGTTGCAAGAAGGACTAAGGCATGCGTGCATATAAAGAAGAAGAACGCTTAGCGGAGCTTCAGGCGGTGCGTCAGGAAATGGGCGAGCTTAACCGCGAAGACGGCGCAAGGATGCGCCCTGCGGTAACCGCGCTTGCTCTGGCGCTGGTAGTGTGGTTGGTTCTTCTGTTGTTTGACCTGGTTACCGGCAGAAGTTTTACGGCTCCCACGGCTGTGGTGCTCGCGGTTTTCGCAGGTCTGTGCTGGGGAATGTATCGCGAAAGCCACGAGCGCTCAATGGGGCTGTATGCATTTGCGGCGGGCATTGTGGCGCTCTGTTTCGCCGCCGCCCACTTCGCCGGCTTCTAGACCGTTTGTTGACAAATTACCCCACCTTTTGTCAACAATTGACGCGAAATCAAGCGGTGAATCTCGGGATGCGCCGCCTAGCGATACGGATAGGTTGTTGGCGATTCGCGCGCATGGGGAAGGGACGCGGGAATCGTGCACGTCTTCTTTCGTTCGCAATCCGGGACGCCTGCCGGCAGGGCCTGCCTCACGACACCACTTGGATAATGCTTCTTCTTGCTCTGAGATCGCCCAGCTTATCCAAAGCGTTGTAGTTCGGCTCGACCCTTGCCGGCGGGTGCCTCTTGGGGTTGCGCGAAAAAGCTGGTGAAGGGTGGGCGGCATGATAAAAACGACCCACTTTTCTGTGGATTTTCTTCTTGAGAATTGTAAATAGTCAGCATTTCCCCAGGTCGCAAAAAAATTAACTGCGGCAAACCCACAGAAAAGTGGGTCGTTTTTATCATCGATTCAAGCGCGATGCTAAAGCGTGATGTTAAAAAGACCCCGTCCCTTTTTAACGCCAGCGCGTTATTGCGCGTTCCAACAGTGGGAGCCGCGGCTTTTCGGTTGGCGCAGGATATCGATTACCATGGTGCGCGCCGTTGCCAGGCGAAGCTGCGTGGTGCGTGTTGCGGCAATGGTTGCAGCATCGCTTGATTCCGCAGAGCTGCTGGCAAGTTGCTTGGAAAGCGCATCGATTTCTTGCAATGCGCGTTCGACCTGCGCTTTCTCGCGCACGATTCCGCATGATTCATTCATGATGCTCGAAAGCGCTTCCTCGATGCGTTTCGTTTGCGTTGATGCGAGACGCATCCAGGCGGGAAGGGTTGCTTTTGGCGAAGCATCTGCGGCGCTCTGGGTATTCGTTGCGCTTACGGCTTCTTCGCGCGCTGCTCTTGCAGCATCCACTGCGTTTGACGCAGCCATCTCGCCCGCGGTTTCACGCGCAGCGTCTGTGGCATTCGCGCTCGCTGTGCTCTTGGCACCTTCCGTAAGCACAAATCTCGCGGCGCTTTCTCCTGCGCGCATGCCAAAGACCAGGCCGTTTGCGCTGGAAAGGCCACCCAGGCGATCGGCGCCGTGCATACCGCCGGTGCATTCGCCGGCTGCGAAAATCCCCGAAACCGTTGTGCATCCGTGCTGGTCAATGACCAGTCCTCCATTGTTCGCGTGCGCATACATCGCCACGCGCAGGGGTGTTTCCGCTGTCACGCCCGCCACGGTTTCCAGCCACGTTTGATACGTGCGCACAAACTCGGGCAGCTCGTCTTCGTTTCCGAAATGCGGCGTGAAAACCAGGCCATCTTTTCCCGCACGATGGATGGCGAAGTCTATCGCGCACGAATCCAAGCGGCTGGTGAAGGGGCCGTATCCGCTGCGCATATCCAGAAGGTGTTGCGCTTCTTGCGTGCCGCCCAATTCTTCGACCGTTGCGTTGTCAAGTGCCATGTAACGGAACGTCTTCTCGTTGAAAACAATGTCTTGAACAGGAGAAACAATGCCTGGCATAAATTGCAGGAACGCCATGTTCATCAAGTGGCATCCAATCTGCTTGGCAAGGCCCTGCACCGTGGCGCAGCAATCGTCTTGCGTTAAGTGGCGCGGATACAGCGAGCTTGCACCGCCTGCGCACAGCACCAGCGCATCGTAGCGCACGCGCACGAATTGTTGACAAAAGGTGGGGTAATTTGTCAACAAATTGCTGGCGAAGAAGGTAGCGATGTGGGCTTCTGGGTCGATATCCAGAAGCTCCCAGCCCTCGTTTACGCAAATGCCGGCATCGGCAATGCGCTGTCCTATGGCGGTCACATAGGGTTCGCGCTCGATACCGCGCCACGCGCGATGCTTATGATCGAAGCAAGGGATGTATTCGCGCTGGTCAGAGGCGTCTTGCGTGGCTTGCTTCAGGGTGACGCCCCACGATTCCAATCGCTTGATAGAGGGAAGGATTCCCGTTACGAAGCTGCGCACCATATCTTCGTTTGCAATGCCGCATCCTACATGTAGAATGGTTTGAACCAGGTCTTCTTCGTCTTCGGCACCATCGGGGGCAATCAATCCCAGCCCCCACGTTCCCTCGAAAAAGCTCGAGCCCGAGAAGAGTGGTCCCTTGCAAGCAAGCATGACGGGAGTTGCGTCTGTGCCTGTGGCGTTTGCGCTTTCGCCGAGGCTGGTCATTGTCGCATTTTCGTTTTTGCTCAACGCTTCTACTGCGCTCAAGGCAGCGCATGTCCCTGCGATTCCCGACCCTACGACCAGGACTTTTGCATGAATTTCAGCATCCATTCGAGCTCTTTCTCGTTCGTTGTCCGCCAAGGCTCCCCATAGCCGCCGCACCCGCACCCGCACATGCACCCGCGCGTACTTCGCAAGGCGTGCCGTCCGCGCGCGTCGCAGTCGCCGAGTTCGCTGCGTGCCTGTCGCGCTCGCATCCGCAATATGGGCGGTTGCGGTACTGTCACTGGCGGCGTCGTGCCCGCAACGCCGAGCCGCCTCCGCGCCCGCAGCTGCCGCGCCCGCAGCATCGGTGGTGCCAGCAGCCCCACAGCGTTCACGCCTGCGACCGACACCTTCGCCATAATGTGTTTTGTAAAGTCTAACGTTTCCCGCCAGCCCGGTGTGTGCAAATCGAGCAACGCACGTCAATTTTCGTCAATCATCCACGCTTGAAAACGCCTTCGTCAAGCTAAAAATGCCGCTTTCAAGCACTCAGCACCGTTCGTGCTCCTTCCGAAAAACAACCCCTGTGAACAGCCTTTATAAAATTCTCTTATAAACAATCAGCTATTCAATAAACCACTCGCCTGTTTTGCTCGCTAGAATGCAGGTAGAGGTTTTATAGGACAGGAGAGTAGAGGGGGGTTTACCATGGATGCAAGTGCCGAGAAACACCTGCATGTGACCGAAGGCCTTATGGGCCCGACGCAAGACGATCCTACGGGTCGTAAATGGACATGGGAAGAAGACGGCTATACCGTGATTCGCTCGAATGCTCGTTCGGGCCCCGGTTGCCACGACAACTGCGGCATTCTGATGTACGTCAAAGACGGCGTCCTTGAAAAGATCGAGGGCGACCCCGAGAATCCGTACAACCAAGGTCGCCTTTGTCCGCGTTGCCTTGCTTTCAAGGAAATGCTGTACCACAAAGACAGGCTGAAGTACCCCATGAAGCGTGCCCGCGAAGATCGCGGTAAGAATACCTTCGAGCGCATCAGCTGGGAAGAAGCGTACGATATTATCGAACGCGAAATGAAGAAGGTCATTGACCAGTACGGTCCCGAAGCCATTTGGGTCACCCAGGGTACCGGCCGCGACATCAACGGCTACGGTCCGCTTATGGCTCAGTACTTCGGTACGCCGAACTACGGCACGGGCTTCCTTTCTGGCCAGGCTTGCTACGCACCGCGTATGTTCTCCACGGCTCTGAAGGCCGGCGGCCTGTTCATCTGCGACTACTCGCAGTACTTCGCCGATCGCTACGACAACCCCGAGTGGAAGCGCCCGGGCTGCATCCTGGTTTGGGGCAACAACCCCATGGTTGCAAACTCCGACGGCACGCTGGGTCACTGGATTGTTGAGTGCATGAAGCGCGGCAGCAAGGTTATTGTTATGGACCCGAAGCTGACCTGGATTGCCGGCAAGGCCGACATCTGGTTGCAGGTTCGTCCGGGCACCGACTCCGCGTTGGCGCTGGCTCTGTGCAACATCATCATCCAGGAAGGTCTGGAAGACAAGGAATTCGTGAGCTGCTGGACCTACGGCTACGCTGAGTTCGCAGAGAACGTGAAGAAGTACACGGCCGAATTTGCTGCCGAGACCTGCGGCGTTGACATTGACCTGATCTACGATGCTGCTCGCATGATCGGCACCGCTGAGTCTTCCTGCCTGCAGTGGGGCGTTGCTATGGACCACACGTCCGAAGGCTTCATCACCGGCATGGCATGCTTCGACCTTATGGCTTTGACCGGCAACTTTGAGAAGCCGGGCTCCATGGTTGCTGCCAACCCCGTTTGGGATATGTCGGTAACCTGGCTGCCGCGTGAAAACGTGTGGCGTGCGTGCTCCGAGCCGGTTGCTTGCCCCGAAAAGAAAATGAACTCCAAGTACAAGGCGCTCAACGCTATTGCGGCTATCAGCCCCGATATGCTGCTTGAGGCCATGGAGACGGGCGAACCGTATCCCATCAAGGCAATGTTCATGCTTCAGAACAACGCCATTACCTGCATGGGCGCTCAGCCGCAGCGTATTCTGCCGGCACTCCAGAAGATGGACTTCAACGTTATGGTTGACCTGTTCCTGACGCCGACCGCCCTTGCTGCTGCTGATGTTTTGCTGCCGGCCGCTTGCTTCGCCGAGCGCATTGGCATCACGGGCCATCAGCCTTACGCTTTGGGCGCAATCGCTCAGGCCGTTGAGCCTTTGGGCGAATGCAAGTCCGACCAGCGCATCATCTACGAAACCGGCTCTCGCTTCACCGACGAAGCTCACAAGCAGTGGGATGACGAGCAGGGCTTCTACGACTACTTGCTGCGCAAGACGGGTCTGACCTACGAGTCCCTGCGTGAGCGCACCTGGCTGTACCCTGAGTTCGACTACTACAAGTACAAGTCGGGCAAGCTGCGCCGCGATGGCAAGCCGGGCTTCGCAACTTCTACGGGTCGTTACAACTTCTACTGCCCCGAGATGATTCACTTCGGACTGTCTCCGTTGGCAGAGTACGAAGAGCCGCCTGAGAGCCCCGTTTCTCAGCCCGAACTGGCCAAGAAGTACCCGCTTGTTCTTACGACGGGCGCCCGTATTTGGGGCTTCTTCCACTCCGAGCACAGGCAGAGCCCCTCGATGCGCAAGATTCATCCGTACCCGACGGTTATGATTCACCCCGAAACCGCTGCTAAGTACGGCATTGCTGATGGCGACTGGGTGGAGCTTGAGAACCAGTACGGTTCCTGCAAGCAGAAGGCCGAGCTTTCTATCCGCATCCGTAAGGACACGGTTTCCGCTGACCACGCATGGTGGTTCCCGGAGCGCGATCCCAACGACGGCACGCTGTTCGGCGTTATGGAATCGAACATCAACAAGCTTGTTCCTATGCGTCCTGGTAAGATTGGCCTGGGTGCATCGTACAAGTCGCAGTTGTGCAGCATCAAGAAGATTGAGGAGTGATAAAGATGAGAGAAGTTCTTGTCGTTGATTACGAATACTGCTCTGGCTGCCATACCTGCGAAATTGCCTGCCAGCAAGAGCATGGTCTTGAGCCTGATCAGTACGGCATCAAGTTGACCCAGATCGGTCCCGATGAAATTCGTCCGCGCAAGTGGCAGTTCGAATTCATCCCCGTGCCCACCGACCGTTGCGATCTGTGCGCCACGCGTCAGGGCAAGGGCAAGCTGCCGTCCTGCGTGCAGCACTGCCAGGCTGGTTGCCTGTACCTGAAGAAGCACGATGAGATCGGTGATCTTCTGGAGAAGAAGAAAGTTGCCGTTTTCACCCTGGGCCGTTAGTCCGCGCGACCGATAACCCGCTTGCTCAAGGGAGATTTGCAGATTAGTTGATTGACCTGCGTAGATGCTCCCCGAGCGAAAGCTTTATGTTTTGCGAAGCAGCTTGCCACCGTGCGGGCTGCTTCGTTTTTTATGCCCCGTATTCGCGGTTGCGCTCAAGCGGCACGTTCAAGCGGTATAATGGATGGGTTCGAATGTTTGCAGGGGAGAGCAATTGGATTCGACACGCTAAAAGGTAGACATTTTTGCGAATGCGCGGGTCGCGAGGTGGGGAATGCGCATAGAAGTACTCAACGAGTTTTTGCTGCTGGCCGAAAGCTTGAGCTTTACCGAGACAGCGAAAAACGCTTATGTTTCCCAACCCGTATTGAGCGGCCATATTTCGAAACTCGAGCAGGAGCTGGGGGTAAAGCTTTTTGAGCGCGATCGTCATTCGGTGAGCTTGACCGATGCGGGAAAGGTGTTTCTTCCCGATGCGCGCCGTATTTCCGAGGCGCATCAAACCGCGCTTGAGCACATTGCCCAATATAAGGATGGCATGTCCTCGCGTATCACGATTGGTTTTCTTCTTGGTTCGTTCGGCTCGTTTCTGCCGCTGGTGTGCAACCATTATCGCCGACAGCACCCCGATGTTGAGTTCTGCTTCAGGGAGCTGGACATTGGCGAAGTACAATCAAAACTCAATTCGGGACAAATCGATATTGCGTTTACCTTGTTCACCAAGCAGAGTAGCAACGCGAAATTCGAACATCGAAGCTTGTACGAGGATCGCTACAAGTTGGCGGTGCCGCGCGGGCATCGTTTGGCGCGCCGCGAAATCATTTCTATCGAGGATTTGAAATCCGAAGTTGTGTTGGCGCCCAAGCTCAACGCAACGCTGGGCATGGTCACGCAGACAAGCATCAAACTGCGCAACGCCGGCGTGGACGTGCGTAATGATGAACGCATTGCGGATGCTTCGGCGCTTATGTCAACCGTTGTTGCCAGCGGCCGTGTTGCCATGGCGCTTGACCATTTGGAAGTGTATGGCGGCGATAACATCTGCTTCATTCCCTTTGAAGACGAGGGTTTAAGCTTGTGCGCGGGCATGACATGGATTAAAGGCGCAAGCACGGAAATCGTGAAGCAATTTGCCGACTTTGTGGTAGCAGAAACAGCTGAATTTACGCGCGATGATTACCTGTCCCGCAAGGGCGAAATTGACCTTCCGTTCGCCGAATCGTAGTTCCGCTTATCAAAACACCAGTTCAACAACTCAATATTTAAGGTTGAGACGCCTCTCTGGCTGAAATTCAGCCTTTGCGAATGGGGACGCTACGCTGCGCTGCTCCCATAATGCTCGTATGAACTACTCCGAGCAGTAGGATGGGTGCAATCGGTTCGGAGGGGGGCCGAAATGCCCGCAAAATAGTTCGAGTATCCTCACTTTTTTGCGATGACACGTTGCACCCATCATTGCTTTTTTGCGTTTGGAATGCTCTTGGCGTTCGACCATGCAGGCGGACACCAATGTTGCAGCGTTGATCGTTTTGCGGCTTCCTGCGGGGGCGGGGTGTTGCGCGGCGTGGGTGTTCTGGGAATCTAGCTGATTACCAGCCAAAAGTCGGCTCGCTTCTGTGCGGGCCGACCGGCTTGCTGGTGGGCCTGTCAGGTCGAAATGCGTGCGAGCGCCGGAACCATTCAACGGCGCTCTTGGAGCCGGGCGGTTCCTGGGCGCGTTTCGTTCTGACAGACCTTAGGGTCTTTAGATTTGACATCGAAGGGAGACCAGAATGGATTTTGCAAGAACAGAAGAGCAAGAGCTGCTTTTGGAGAGCCTGCAGACCGTCATGGAACGCGGCAATTTCGAGTCCTACTTCAGGGAGTGCGATGAGAAGCATCAGTTCCCCGATCAGGCCGTTGAGGCGCTTGTCGAAGCAGGTTTCGCCTCTTTGGGCATCCCCGAGGAATTGGGCGGCACGCCGACCGATATCCTCACGCAGATTATGGTTGCCGAAGAAGCGCATGCTCTTGGTTATCCTTCCTTGTGCTGGATTAATTTCTCGACCGAAGTAGACGACATTCTTTCCTTCGGCAACAAAGAGCAGCAGGAAAAGGTCATCTCCTACGCCTTGCAGGGCAAGAAGCCGTTCACGCTGGGCTTCACCGAGCCCCAGGCTGGCTCTGACAGCGCCGCAATGTCCACCACTGCCACAAAGCGCGATGGCAAGGTTTACATCAACGGCAACAAGACCTTCAACACCAGCGCTGACCGTGCTCCCTACATGCTGTGCGTGTGCCGCAGCGGCATCAACGAGAACCCCTACAAGGACTTCAGCATGTACCTGTTCCCCATGGATGCGCCTGGCGTGACCATCGAGAAGCTGAGCAAAGTAGGCAACAACATGTGCGGCACGTACGAAGTGCACCTGGACAACGTGGAATGCGAAGAGTCCGACCTGGTAGGCGTAGAGTGCAAGGGTTTCTATCAGCTCATGAAAAACTTCGAGGTTGAGCGCCTGACCATCTGCGCCGCCAACGTGGGCATGGCTCGCTGCGCATATGATGAAGCGCTGCGCTACGCCGCTCAGCGTGAGCAGTTCGGCAAGCCCATTGGCACGTTCCAGCTTATTCAGGAAAAGCTTGTTGACATGCGCATCAAGATCGAGAACATGCAGAACCTTCTGTACAAGACCGCTTGGAAGAAGATGCAGGGCGAATCCATCATGATCGATTCTTCCCTGGTCAAGCGTTACACCGGCAAGGCTGCGTTCGAGGTTATTGACGACGCCATGCAAATCATGGGCGGCATTGGCTACACCGACGACTGCCGCATTTCCCGCCTGTGGCGTGACCAGCGCGTTTACCGCATTATGGCGGGCACCGAGGAAATCATGGTGCACACCGCCGGCCGCGCAATCATCAAAGAAGCGCAAGGTCGCTAGTCCGCGCCACGTACGAAAGGTAGGAGATACCCGTGAAAACGGTAGCTTGTTATAAAGTGGTCCCCGATGTGCAGGACCTGGATGCGTTCGGATCGCTCGATTTCGACCGCGCGACTTCGGTGCTGGGCGATTATGATCTGGTTGCAATTGAGCAGGCAGTTCAGCTTGCCGAAGCAACCGGCGATGAAGCCGTTCTGCTAACGGTGGGCGGTTCTCGCTTGAACGACACGAAGCTCGTGAAGGGCGCGCTGTCTCGCGGTGCTGCAAAGCTGTATCGCGTGGTGGACGATGCCTTCGCGAATGCGGATTCGTTCCAGAACGCTTCTGCCCTGGCCGCTGCTCTGAAGAACATCGAGTTTGACGTTGCGGTATTCGGCGAGGGCTCTTCCAGCCAGTATTCCCAGCAAGTGGGCATTCTTACGGCGCGTTTGATGGGCCTTCCCGTGGTCAACGCGGTGAAGTCCGTAAGCGTTGACGGTAACGCGCTTGTTTGCGAGCGCGACCTGGAAGAAGGAACCGAAACCGTGAAGGTTGCCACGCCGTGCGCCATTTGTATGACGTCCGAAGCAATGCTTCCGCGCATTCCCGCGTTGAAAGACATTTTGGCTGCTGGCAAAAAGCCTGTTGACACGCTTGACGCAGGTGCTGTTGGCGGCGTTGCCGAAAGCCCGGTCGAAGTGGTTGAGCAAAGCCTGCCGCCGAAGGCCGATCGCAAGTGCGTAGTGTATGACTTTGCTGATGGCGATGCGGTTGAGAAATTGGCCGCAGACATCAAGGCTTCCCTTTAGGTTGGTGGTATTCAATGACTTTGGAAAAAATCTTGGTGGTAGGCCAAACGCAGGAATCCGTTTCTGCTCTTGCTGATTTCGCTGCTTTGCTTGCTGCAAACGTTGAGGTTGTCATTTTGGGCGATGCGCGCGCCGAAGATTGCGCCGATGCCGTTTCCGCCCTGGTCAAAGAGCTTGCTCCCGCTGCTGTGCTGTTCTCATCGACCAAGCGTATGCGCTACGTGGCTGCAATTGTTGCCGCTGATGCTCAGACGCGCGTGATCAACGACGTAACAGAGCTTTCCGTGGACGATGCCGGTGTTCTGACGTCCAAGCGCCTTTCCTTCGGCGGCAAGGTGGACGTGCGCGAGCGCGTGGCTTCCGGTGTTGCCGTTGCTACCGTTTCCGCAGCTGCTGTTTCCGCTGCTCGCACCGATAAAGCATGGGAAGCAACGCAGACCGCCGCACCGGCTGCTGGCGCGGTTGAAGTTGTTTCCACCAGCGTACGAGAAACGGAAACAGTTGACCTGTGCGCGGCAAAGCGCGTGGTCAGCATTGGCCGTGGTCTTGCCGCAAAGGAAGACCTGGCGCTTATCAACGACCTTGCTTCTGCTCTGGAAGCCGAAGTTGGCTGCACGCGCCCGATTGCGGAAGGCCAGGCTTGGCTTGCACGCGAGCGCTACATTGGCGTGTCCGGCGTAATGCTTTCTCCCGATTTGTTTGTGGCGGTTGGTCTGTCTGGCCAGATTCAGCACATGGTTGGCGCTGCGGGCGCAAAGACCATCATTGCCATCAACAAAGACAAGTCCGCTCCCGTTTTCAAGCAGTGCGATTACGGCATCATCGGCGACCTGTACGATGTTGTGCCGCAGCTTACGGCTGCCTTGAAGGCATAAGGAACGTTACGTGCACTTGCGAACCTGCGTTGGAGTGCCGTGTCGCACAACCGCGCGGGTTCGTAGCGATTGATTTTCGCAAACTATCGCAAGCTATCAAGAAAGAGGATTGCAATGGACGCTCAAACACTTGAAACCATCAAGAACAACGTGAACAACGGCCCCACCCCGTACATCAACCAAGCCGGCCTGATTCCCGAAATCGTGGAGCCGTACCATGTCAAGCTGGTTCTTCCCGTTGAAAACGGCCACAAGAATCACGTGGGCATTGCGTATGCAGGTAGCGAATTCGTGCTGGCAGAAATTGCAGGCGGCACGCTGTTCATGACCACGTATGGCACCGATGAGTTCGTGCCCATTTTGAAGAGCGTAGAGTGCAAGTACCTGAAGCCGGGCACGAAAGACCTGGTTGCAGACTTGACGCTTACCGAAGAAGAAGCCGAAGAGAAGATTGCCTTGGCGCGCGAACGCGGCCGCGGCGACTACTTCCTGGATGTTCCTCTGTTCGACGTTGACGGGGAGCAAGTGGCTTTGATGTCGTTCAACTACTACGCACTGCCGGCAAGGCACTAAGTAGCTAGCAAACGAAGGGGGAGTTTTCATGAAACAGTACGATGCAATAGTAATTGGTGCAGGCATTGGCGGTTTGGGAGCCGCTCTGCTTTTGTCCCATGCGGGCAAGAAGGTTGCTCTGTACGAGGGAAGGCCGGCATTTGGCGGCCGCATTGGTTCGTCCCAGCGCGGCGACTTTGTGGTTGACTTTGGTGTGCATCTGATTTCGCGCGGCGGCAAGGGCCCGCTCATTGGCCTGCTGGAGCGCTGCGGCGTTGATCACGGCATTCGGTTTACCAAGGTTCGTCCTGTTCAGACGTGTGGTGGCGAGATCTTCAAGTTCCCGCGCGACCTGCAAGGACGCGTTCCCGATGAGGACTTCAACGCGGTTATCAAGATGGTTACCGACGTGAAGGACATGTCCGACGAAGAGACGCATCGCTATGACCGCATGACGCTCGAGGAATTCCTGAACGAATACACCACCGATCCGTTTGCGCATGCTTGCGTGAGCCAGGTTGGCTTCATTTACTGCTGCGTTCCCGAGTATCGCCTGTCTGCGGGCGAATTCGCACGCTGCCTGAAGTGGGAGGCCGAGGCCCGTGCTTCCGGATACCCCGACGGCGGCTGCATTGCCATTCTTGACGCGTACGTGAACGCTTTGAAGGAAAACGGCGTTGATCTGCATGTTGCTACGCCGGTTGACTCCATTATCGTTGAAGACGGCCGCGCCGTGGGCGTTATGGTCGATGGCGAAGAAGTGCGCGCTGACATGATTGTCTCCAACGCGGGCATCAAAGAAACCGTGCATGACCTGGTAGGCGCCGATAAATTTGACGCCGACTACGTGAAGTACGTTGACGACTTGAAGATTTCCTTCGTGTCCATCATTGCGCGCTTCGGCTTGGATACCGTGATCAGCCCCGACATCAAGATGCTTTCCGGCTTCTCTCCCGTTCCGGTGAAAGAGTACAATGAGCGCTTGCTGGCTGGCGAAGTGCCCGAAGAGCTGAACCTCTTCATTGTGGTTCCTTCGAGCTTTGACCCGTCGGTCGCCCCCGAAGGCAAGCAACTAGTGGTTATGACCACGGCTGTTCCTGCGGGCATCAAAGAAGAGTACTGCCCGGCCATTCTGGATTCGCTGATTGCTGCAGCTGAGAAGCATTTCCCCGGCTTGCAGGAGCATGCGCTGTTCGTTGACCGCGTGTACCCCGCCGACGCTGCTCGCCTGATGGGCGAAGACGGTGCAGGCATTGGCATTGGTCAAGATGCTGGTCAGGCGGGTATTGACCGTCCGTCCATCAAGACCCCCATTGAGGGCCTGTACATTGTGGGCGCCGAGGCTGGCGGCGAAGGCGTTGGCACGGAACTGGCTGCCAACAGCGCAATTGAATTCTTCGATACCTATGTTGCCGCTGAATAACGCGGAGAAGGGAAGAATACTATGAAATACGAAGACGTTCCTTCATTTGGTAGCCTTCATGGCGTGAAGGTTGTTGTTTCGGCTGTGTCCACGGCAGGTCCCTTTGCGGGTGAGCTGTTTGCGGAAAACGGCGCGGACGTAATTTGGCTGGAGTCCCCGAAGGGCATTGACCCGTATCGCTGGACCCAGGATGGCTGGGGCGTGCAAAACGAGCGCCGCAACATGCGTAACTTGATGCTGGATGTTGTGTCCCCCGAAGGTCACGAGGCATTCCTGAAGCTCATGGAATCCACGGACATCTTTATTGAGGCATCGCGCGGTGGCCAGTGGGAAAAGTGGGGCTACTCCGATGAAGTACTGTGGGAGCACAATCCCAAGTTGGTCATTGGCCATATGTCCGGTTACGGCATGACGGGCGACCCCGATTACGTGAGCCTGCCCGGCTACGACTTCACGGTCAACGCATTCTCTGGCTTGATGTACCTGAACGGCTACAAAGATGGTCTGCCCTACATGATTCAGAAGTTCGTTACGGACTACTATGCGGGCCTGTTCGCTTACGGTTCTGCTTTGGCGGCGTACGTGGGCGCTCAGAAGACTGGCCGCGGCGACAGCTTTGATCTGGCGCAATACGAAGCAGCAGTTCGTTGCCAAGCTGGTTTGTACAGCAAGTGGTTTGACAAGCGTATTCAGGAAGAGCGCGGCGCCGGTGCTCCGCGTGACTCCATTTCCGCTGGCGCTGGCTACTACGAGTGCGCCGATGGTGAAGGCGTTTACCTGTTCACTGCCGGCCAGTCCACCATCAAGCGCGCCGTTGAGTTCTTTGGCCTTGAATACGGCTCCGAGCTGTTCCCCGAGGGCATTCCTTCGGTTGCGTTGAACTCTCCGGGTGCCCCTGTGTTCGACGCCGCTATTGAGGATTACTGCTCGAAGCATACCGCGGCCGAGTTTGCCGAGGCCATGAGTGAGATCAACGTTCCGTGCTCCGTGGTTATGAATTACGAGATGATGGAGAACCACCCGCATTATCTGGCGCGCAACACGTGGATTGAGTGGGAAACCGTGGATGGTCGCACCGTGAAGGGCGTTACCTCGGTTCCGCGCTTCAAGAATCGTCCTTCGCAGATTTGGCGCGGTTGTCCGTCGCAGGGCATGGACAACGAGGACATTCTGAGCGAAGTCGGCTTCAGCGAGGACGAAATCATGAAGCTGTACGAGGCAAAGGTGCTGCGTAAGAGCGACTACATCGGAGGACTGTAAGGTCTAATGACGCGTATCGACGAAATATTGCTGAAGGGGGCTCAGCTGAGCCCCCATGGTACCGCCCTTATTTCCAAGGGCGGTGCTTTCACGTATGAGCAGCTTGATGCACGCGTTTCGCAACTCGCGGGCGCTTTGTGCGCGCGCGGCGTGGAAAAAGGCGATATTGTGGCGCTGACCTCGAAGAATGCGCCTATATTCATTGAGCTGACCATGGCGTGCTCGCGCATTGGCGCGGTATGTGCGGCGTTTTCGACCCGGTTTTCGTGTGCGGTGCTGTCTACGCTGATTGCGCAGGCTGCGCCGCGTTTGCTGTTTGTCCCCGAGGACAAGTTGGCGGACGCACGGGCTGCCGTGCTCGGTGCTCAGATGGAAACGGAGTGTTTTGCAAGCGAAGGCGCCGCTTACGAAGCGCTGTTGGCAAGTGCGCCTGCTCCGCGTGTTGCCGAGTTGGAGGAAACCGACCCTGCGCTGCTGCTGTATACCAGCGGAACAACGGGAACGCCGAAGGGCGTGGTGCTTTCGCATGGCGCATTACTGGCGCGTATTGAAATCGACCGCCAGACCATGCACACCAACGAGCATACGAAAATGCTGTTTGTGCTTCCGTTTTTCCATGTGACCTGCGTATCAACGTTTGTGGTGCTTGCAAGCGGTGGCGTGGTTGCCATTGCTTCGGGCGCGAAAGACTACATGATCGTGTCCGAAATACAAAAAACCCAAGCTACGCATGTGGGGCTTTTGCCGTATCACTTGCGTCAGCTTGTGGGCTACCTAGAGCGAACGAAGGAACAGCTTTCGTCGCTTGAGCTGGTAGCTTATGGTGGCGAGCCCATGGATGCTGATACGCTGCATAAATGTCGTAAGCTGATTCCCTGCATGTTCTGGCAGGGATACGGCATGACTGAAACTGCTTCTTCCATTGCGGTGGTGACTCCCGAAGATCACGCAACGGATTTTTGCGGCACTACGGTGGGACGAGCTGTTCCCTTGGTGGAAATTTGCATTTGCGCAGATGATGGCACGATTTTGCCAACGGGTAAAGTTGGCGAGGTATGGGTGAAAACGCCCACCATTATGAATGGCTACTTCAATAATCCCGAACAAACCGCAAAAGTCATGCGCAATGGCTGGTATTTGACGGGCGACATTGGTTGGCTGTCCGTTGATGGCCACTTGACGTTGATCGATCGTAAAAACGAGATGTTCATCAGCGGCGGCGAAAACGTATACCCATCAGAAATTGCTGCATGTATCCGTAAATTCGCAGGTGTAGCCGATGTTGTTGTTGAGCGCGTGAGCGATGAGCGTTGGGGCGAATCGGCCGTTGCGTTCGTTGAGCCGGATGCGGGCATCAAGCTGGATTCCCAGGAGATTTCCGACTGGTGCGCCACGGCATTGGGTCATTACAAGCGCCCGAAGAAAGTAGTTATCGTTGATTCGCTTCAACGAAAAGAAACGGGAAAGGTACCGAGAGAATACCTTTTAAGTCTGTTAGAGAAGTAGAGGAAGGTGATTGTTATGGCTGATTTTGACGCGATTGTAATTGGCGCCGGTTGTGCTGGCAGCGTTGCTGCGGTAGAGCTTGCACGCGCGGGCAAGTCGGTTTTGCTGGTTGAACGTGGCGAAAACGGCGGCTCTAAAAATATGACGGGCGGGCGCATTTACACGCATTCCCTGAAGAAAGTGTTCCCCAATTTCGAGGAAGAGGCGCCGCTTGAGCGCAAAGTGACCCATGAGCTCATTTCGTTTTTGACCGATGACGCTGCAACGACTATGGAGTACGCAACACCCAAGCTTGCCGATGATTCTTTTGCAAGCTATACGGTTTTGCGTGCGGAATTCGATGCCTGGCTGGCGGGAAAGGCCGAAGAAGAAGGCGCAGAGTGCGTGTTCGGCATGACCGTTGACGACTTGCTGTGGGATGGCAACCGCGTGACGGGCGTTTCTGTTGGCGGCGATGAAATCACGGCTGAAGTGACGATTATCGCCGATGGCGCAAACTCCCTGCTTACGGAAAAAGCCCATTTGGCCACAACGCCGAAGCCGCACCAGATGGCGGTTGGTGCGAAAGAGGTTATTTCCCTTCCCGAACAGGTTATTTCCGATCGGTTCAGGTGTGCTGCGGGCGAGGGTGCTGCGTGGCTGTTCGTAGGCGCTCCCACAAAGGGACATGCGGGCGGCGGCTTCCTTTATGCGAATAAGGATTCGATATCCCTTGGCATGGTGGCAACGCTTTCCGACTTGCAAACATCGGACGTGCCATTCTCTGAGTTCATGAACGATTTCAAGGCAAATCCCCTGATTGCGCCGTTGATTGAGGGTGGCAAGACGGTTGAGTATTCTGCTCATTTGGTACCCGAAGGCGGTCTGAGCATGGTACCTGAGCTGGTGGGCAACGGCTGCTTGGTAGCAGGCGACGCGGGCATGCTTTGCGTTAACTTGGGGTATCAGGTGCGCGGCATGGACTACGCGATTGCTTCTGGTTCTGCAGCGGGTCGCGCGGCTGCGGCGGCGATTGATGCAGGCGATACATCGGCGGCGGGCCTTGCGGGCTACAAGGCCGAGCTTGAGAATAGTTTTGTGCTCAAGGATCTGCGCTCGTACCAGAAGGTTCCGGCATTCATGGAGCAAACGAAACGCATGTACTCCGAGTATCCGTCCATGGTATGCGAAATGATGCATGCCCTGTTCGCTGTTGATGGCGAGCCGGTCGAACCGCTGAAAAAGAAGATGATGCGTCCGGTGAAGAGCAGGGGCTTGTTCTCGGTGCTTAAAGAAATGAAGAAGGGAGTTGATGCGCTATGACGATTTCCCCGATGACCATTGATGAGCGCCTTGCCGTTGATAAGTTTGCGGTTGATGAAGACAATGCCCATATCGAGCTTGTTGAGAATCCTGCTCGCGATCAGTTCGATAAGCTGGTGAAATGCTGCCCGGCGGGCCTATATCGCTATGAAGAAGACGGATCGACTTCGTTTGATTATGCGGGCTGCCTTGAGTGCGGAACGTGTCGTATTCTGTGCGGCAACACCATTGTGAGCAAGTGGGAAAACCCTGCGTTTGGAAACGGTGTTTCTTATCGATTCGGGTAGTGCTTGTTAGCGCGCTCGCGCGAACGTGAACTATGCAAGGGGGGGCGATGGAGATAAGATCCATCGCCCCCTTCTTTATGCGGATATTTGCGTTTCAGCGCGAAGAGCGAAGGGCGTTCAATCTATATGATAAGCAGGCGTTATATTGATTGCTTATAAAGGTGTCTCGCTGTATGTTTTTCGTTGCCGTTCTTCGCGGTGCATCTTCTTTGCAGCAGAAAGCGTATGAAGGCATAAAAATAACCCCGAGGCCTGGAGGGTATCCTCGGGGTTATCGGTGTCGCGGCTAACAGGTGCTATCCGCGAAGTTCACCTTGGGGATAGGTGGTTGAGATTCCTATTCGCCTTCGCCCTTAACAGCAGCGATAGTCTTGGGGCGGCACAGCAGGCCAGCGATAATGCAGATAACAAGCAGTGCGGATACGCCAAGGATGCCAGGTGCGCAAGCACCGGTTGCATCGTATACAGCGCCAACTGCCAGGGAAACCAAGCCGGAAAGAATGGAGCCAATTGCCATAGTGGTGCCCAGGCTCTTGCCGAACGAGTACAGACCGAAGTAATTGGCAACCGTGGTGGGCAAGCATGTTGCGGTGATACCGAATGCAATGCCGTTGCAGATGTAGAACGCCCAAACCATAATTTCGCTGGAGGCGAATGCGGCGCAAACTTCACCGATGATTGCGATAACCAGGCCTGCAATCATGAGCTGGCGACCATCAATGTAGTCGGCGATGAAGCCGGAAACGGTCTTGAAGATCAAAGCGATAATGCCGTAGATTGCAGCAACGCTTGCGATGAATGCCGGGTCAAAGCCCAAGGTCTTGAAGTTCAAAACACCCATGGAGCTCTGCAGGGCGAAAGCGGAGAAGCCACCGGAGCCCAGCATTGCCAACAGCCAGAAGCTCGGCATGTGAAGAATCTGCTTCGCAGTAAGCTTCTCGGAGTTCTTGAAAGCCTTGCTTGCCTTCTGCGCTTTGGTTTCAACCGCTGTCTCGCCGCCGTCAACCTCGAGACCCTTCTCTTCCGGATGGGTGCGTACGAACAGGATAGACAGGATTGCGATAACAATGCCGAATACCGCAAGCAGGATCCAGCCATTTTGCCATGAGCCGTCTTTGATCAGGTTGCTTACCGCCAAGGGAGCAACAAAGGAACCCAGGCCGCCAATGCCCATTGCAATGGACATTGCCTTGCCGCGGCGCTTCTGGAACCAGAAGCCAATGGTGGACTGGATGGAAACCTGACCAGCCATAATGTTACCCAAAGCCATGAAGATGCCGAAGAAGATGATGTAGCCAACGGCGCTGTGGACAATGGTGGTCATGCAGATGGCGCCAACAGTCATGATCAAACCGCCGATAGCGATAGACCAACGGGTGCCAATCTTGTCAATAAGGATACCAACCAGCGGTGCGGGCAGGCCAGAGCACCAAACGAAGATGGTGAAGCCAAGACCCAGAACAGTTGCGCTGATGCCGATGTCGGCCATCATTGCAGGATTAAGAATCTGCGCACTGGCTACGATAAAGCCAGAGGACATGAAGTAGAACATGCCGCACAGAACGGTTAGAAACCATCCGTAACCGAAGGATTTCTTTTCTTCCATTTTTCCTCCTTTGAAAAAGATAGATTCCTAGTCCAGCAAACCTTTGCATTCCCCTATGCAAAGCCCCGTGCGCGAAAACCGTTTATATGATTATCAGGTGATTATCGTGGTGATCTTTTGCGCTATTCGCTGAACCATTTGACTTGGGATGGCTTGCCTTTTCCCTTCCCCTTCCCAAGTATCTTCATTGTACAGAGTGGGGCCCGAACAGTACAAATGCTTAATATGTATGGCAACTTTTCGCACAGTCATAAGGCTCTATACAACAATTGCATTTGCACTATACGGGAAATACATAAGGCGAAAAGCGCGGAAATGCGCCCCATGAAGGTGTGTGCAGAAGGGGTTCCTATTGTTCAAAAGAGGGCTGTTTCGCGCGTATTTCAGGGGATGGTGCAGCCCTGTTTTCAAAGGTAAAAATTCGTCAATCCTGCTTTTTTCGAGTGATCCGAAAATCATAAAAATACGCAACGTTCTGAACTGCTCTTATTCAATTTCTATATAGCTTATTATGCAAATGATTAAGTCGCATTATTCAAGTTTTGTATAGTAAGGCGTATAATTGTGCAAATGCAAGGGGGAGTTTAAGGCAGGGGATCCAATGGATATCTCGTTGTATCACGAGTTTGTAACTCTGGCGTCGCATAGGAATTATTCCGCCGCGGCACGCGATTTGAACATGTCTCAGCCTACACTCAGCCGGCACATGAATGCCCTGAGCAAAGAACTGAAATGCCAACTCTTTTACGATACGCGACCCCTGACGCTAACGGTTGCGGGAGAGCAAACGCTGCGTTTTGCCAGCAAGATCATCTCCGACGAGCAGAATCTGCGCGCCTCGTTGCAAAAACTGAAGTCAACGAAGAATCCACGCATCAGAATCTTGAATTTGCTGCACGTGAATACGCTCTACATTGGCATCAACGAAATCATTCCCGATGCAAAAGCCCATTTTGCCGACTTGCGTTTTGAGTTCGTCAACATGGATCATTTTGGTCTTAACGCAGCTCAGATGGTCGAAATGGAAAAAGTCGATGTGTCGTTTGACATGTGCATTCGTCCTGAAGGTGATTTCACGCCGCCGGAATATCCCGATTACATTCGCGCGATTCCTATTCCAGAGTTCTACGGCGAGCTGGTGTTGGGCGTATCGAAAAATTCCAAGTACGCTGAAGAGGAAAGCTTCAGCCTTGACGATATGAAGCCGTTCCATTTCATTATGGAAGCGGATATGTACGGTGACAATTTCCGTAAAGATTTCATCGACATTTGCGGGACCAGGGGTTTTTATCCTGATATCAGCTTGATTCCCGCTACGGATCACCTGGAGTTTTTCTCGTCCGATCCGGGCGATAGCATGCACTTGCTGTCGCGCGTTGACCGAGAGTATCGTCCGCTTTTGGCGGGCGTTATCAAGCAGCACACGGTTGCGAAGGAAATCAAGGCGGATACGCGCTACTTCACGAACGCATATGCGCTGGTCAATGAATACGATGATCGCGAGGAAATGCGTTATTTCGTGGATAAGCTGGAAGAACATGCCGAAGAGGTCATGAAGCGAAAGAAGATGCGTCCGTGCGATCGCAATGAGTAAGGCGCGGTCATCGGAAACGGTAAAGTGCGATTATTATAAGGCGTTGACGCAGGTCGGCGCCTTTTTTACGGACGGGAGTGCCTGTCGCCGCGTTCCTTGGACTCCTTGTTGCCCGTGGCTGCCATCGCGCACCCGCGCATCCACAACAAAGAAGCCCCGCTCATCGAGCAGGGCTTCTTTTCTTGCGCCTTTTTGATGTGTGCTGCTGGGAGGAAGGAAAACAGCGCACATCAATCAGTTAATGCCTTATGCGAAGTTGTTAACGTACAGCTCGATAGGACCAACGTTCACGTCGATATCGGTTGCGTCAACTTCGATCATGCGATTGAGGTAGCCTTCAGCTTCTGCGTATACGCGATACTTGCCCGCAGGAACCTGATGGAACCAGAAGTCGCCAAAGTCGTCAGTTTGCGTTGTGTAAACTTCTTCAGTCTCAACGTTTTGCAACGTCATTTTCGCGCCAATCAAAACTTCGTCCTGCTCGGGGTCAATAACAATGCCGGCCACAAAGCGCTTAGGCATGTTGAGGTAGTACGTACGCGGCTTGTCCAGTTCGGCACGCTCGGGCAAGAATGCCTCTGCCTGCGCGATCTCTTCCGCGAACTCTTCCTCGTCGCCGAAACGAAGTGCCTGATGGGGGCACACGTCTACGCAGTGAGGCAGCTCGCCTGCGTCAACCAAGTGAGCGCAGCCCGTGCACTTCTGGGGAATCTCAAGCTCGTAGTTCCAGAAGATGGCGTTGTAGGGGCAAGCGTCCACGAGTTCTTTTTTGCCCTTTGCCTTTTCGGGGTCAATGATGACCAGGCCGTCTTCGCGCTTGTAAACTGCTTCGGGAGCAGCCTTCATGCAGGGAGCGTTGTCGCAGTGCTGGCAGCGCTTGGCAATGTAGGACAGCTTAACCTTAGGCACCTGACCGCGAACTTTTTCCTCAATGCTGGTCCAGAATTGACCGGTGTCGGGCTGGGGCATTGCATAGGGCAGCCACTCGTTGTCAACGTGCTCGTCTTTGCAGGCGAGTTGGCAGTTGCGGCAGCCGTTGCATTTTGCGGAATCAAAAATAAACACTTTTGCCATAATTACTCTCCTTTGACAATGCGGGCTTCAGCAACAAGGCCGCAATCCGGCTCGTAGGTACGGCCGAACGCCTCGGGGTACTGCTGAGCAAGTGCGAACACGTCAACCTTCTCGATGTTTACCAAGAAGCCGCTGGTCACTTCGCCGTGAGCGTTCTTGGAAGTGGTCGCCGTGGGGGCAATCAGGTTGTTTGCGCCGCCGCGGTCAAGACCGCCTTCGCCCAAAACAATGGTGTCGCAACGTGCGCCGTGGTCCTGCAGAACAACGCCCGGCATAATACGCTCGGTTACCATAACGCCACCCAGAACGGCACCGCGCTCGTTGTAGACCTTAACAATGTCGCCGGTCTCCAGGCCAAGCATGCCCGCATCCTTCGGGTTCACCCAAACAGGCTCGTACTTGTAGCCGTCGGGGCCGGTTACCTTGCAGGTCTCGATCTCGCGGAACCAGGTCACGTCGTCGTGCTGAGCATGCACGCGGAAGTGCGGATGGTTGGACACGATCAAGAACGGGTACTTGCGGCCGCGCTCCAGGTACTGACGCTCCTGATGGCCGTCGCCCTCGTCAATCCAGTGGGGGATAGGTCCACGGATCTTGTCGTCGGGGAAGTGATGCGCCAGCGTGGTGGAGTAGTATTCCATTTTTCCAGAAGGCGTCTGCAGCGGGTGTCCTTCGGGATCATCGTGGAATTCGCGCATGCCAGCGGGAATGTCCTTCCAGTCTTCCCTGGTGGGGAATACGTAGGACTGCTTCTCCTTGAATTCCTCGAACGTCAGGTCCTCGGGAACGCCACTGGTGTCAAAGCCCACGCGAATCCACTCGTCGTCGGTCTTGCCGCCGTTGTACTTGTTGTAGATGTCCTCGTAGATGCCGCCAAACTTCTCGAGCTTCTTGGCAACTTCGCCAACAACTTCCTTATCGGACTTGGACTCGCCAATCGGCTTGATAGCGCGCTGCTCGTAGTACACAACGTTCCACTGGCCGGAGTCGCAGTCGGTGCCAATGTCTTCGCATTCGAACTTGGTGTTCGAGGGAAGAATGATGTCGCCGAACATGGTGTCGTTTTCCATCCAAGGATGCTGGATGACAACGAACTCAATGGACTCGTGGCGCAGGGCGTCTTGCATCTTGAAGCCGCCGTTCCAGCAGGTCTCCCAGCACGGAGAGTCAGACCAGATCATGTGAACGCGGCTGCCGCCTTCGCAAGGGAAGGTGTAGGGGCCGTTGAACTGGTCGGCGCGCGGGAAGCCAGCAGCAATGTGACCGTACCACTGAACGGGCGGGTTCAGGATTGCTTCGGGAATCATGGTCTTGGGAATGAAGCTTTCCTTGGTGCCTGTCACGTAGCCGCGATAAGCCGCGCCCAAGCTGGGGATATGCACCGAAGGCGGCAAAGGATCAAGCGTCGGAATGCCGAACAGCGTCCACTCCATGAACTTGAACTGGTTTGCACCCGGCTTGCCGAAGCCCTGCATACCCAGAAGTGCAGCCTCCAGGCGAGCCGGCTCATGAGCGAAGCAAGACCTGATGAAGGAGCCGCCGTTGCAGTGAGCAATGGAGACAGCGGACTTAGCCCAGTAACGAGCGATAGCCTTAATGGTGTAGGAAGGAACGCCGCAGATCTTCTCGGCCCATTTCGGGGTCTTAGGCACGCCGTCTTCGCCACCCATTACGTAGTAAGCGAAGTTCTCGAAGCCAACAGCATGCGTGGCCAGGTATTCCTTGTCGTAGGTGTCTTCCTTGAGCCAGGTGTAGGCAATAGCGAGCTGCAGGGCAGCGTCGGTGTTCGGAAGAACGGGAACCCACTTGTCTGCGTGAACAGCGTTTGCGTAGTTTACGTCAGGAGCAATGTGGATCTGCTTTACGCCGATTTCGGTGAACCAGTAGCACAGCTTGGAAGCCATGTAGCCGCCCCAGCCCAAAGGCGTGGTTTCGGGATCAGCGCCCCAGAACAGAATAGCGTCGCCGTTTTCGGAGATGTCTTTGATAACGTTGTTCTGCTTGTTCTGCTGTCCCAGCGGGTCCATGCCCCAAATGTGCTTGGCGCCCCAGTACCAGCCTTCCCAGCTGTCGGGCTGGCGAGCCTGCAGCGTGAAGCCGCCGCACAGGTCAAGAAGCTGAGTGATGCAGCCGTGGCTTGCGTGCACGATTGCGGTTTCGCCGTGGCCGTCGATCTCGCACAGAATTGCGGTCGGACCATAGGCGTCGTGGATGCGCTTGATTTCGTTTGCCACGATTTCAGCCGCTTCATCCCAGCTCACGCGCTCGTATCCGCTGGTACCACGGTTCTGCGGGTTACGCTCGCCGTTGGGATCCCAGTCAACGCGCTTCAAGGGATAGGGAATGCGGTTCTTGGAATAGATTCTTTTCTTGTAGCAAAGTGAAAGCGGAGACATCATTGTCTTAAAGCCCGGCTCGAGAACCTTCCCCCTTGCCTCGATCCTCCAGGCGTTGAGCTCCTCGGGAGTCTGATGGTCATCGAAGTGGAACGGGCGGATTCTGAGAATCTTGTCGTTCTCCTCGTCGATATCGACCATGCAGGCATTAGCACCCAGACCAAAGCTGTCAAAGCCAATGCCTTTGATAATGGTTTTCCCCTTTACATCTTTACTCATCCTATCCTCCTTCTCTTCTTCTTCGCCTTCTTTTGGTTGTCATCGATGGCGAATTAGAGCCGTGCGATCGGTGTTTCTTGGAAGCAAGGCGCAATCTTCCAAGCTGCAATACGATTATCTTTCCCATGCGTTTCTAATACGACAGGTGGTAATATTGAATTCGTTCATTTTTGACGCGTTCTGCATCATGCTTAGAGGTTGATATAGAGGGGAAGCGTGAGTAAAATCGCAGTTCAAAACGATAAAGACCTTTCAGACATCATTGTAATGCACTGGCTGGCCGTTGTTGGCTTCTCTTGTCTTATTGGCTGGGAACTATTGACGGTTTTTGCGCCGGGAACGCTGCTTCTTGATTTTATGGCCATTGAAGAAGCAGTTGTGGTGCGTCTGATTTCGGTGCTCACGCTGGTGATTGCTTTTGTCGTTCTGGCAAAAGAAGGCGACTGGTGTTTTATCAACAGGAATAAGCTGATTATTGCGGGCGCGTGCCTTTCGGTGCCTTCGGTGGTGGTTGCTATTGTGGGGCCGTTTTTTGCGATCCCCTTCTTTTTGGTGTTTGCCGCGTGGTTTCTGCTTGGCTTTGGCCAGGCGTTTTTGGCTCAGTACTGGTGCACGTTTTTCAGCCTGGTTCCCACGGGGCGCACCATGCGCAATATTGTTTTCGGTGGCATGGGCGGCACGGTTTGCTACGGCGTTGCCGCTGGTCTGGGGCCAACGTGGGCAGGCTACAGCCTTGCTGCGCTGTTGCTGATTGCCGCGGTGGTTATTGCGTATTACCTGATGAACATCATTCCGCCGGACACTATCCCCGATGTAAGTGAGTTCCATAGCTCTACGGGCGTGAATTTCCCGGCATTTTTCTCGATTGCTTCGTGCGGCGCCGTGTATGGCTTCATGACAATTATTGCTTGCAGCTTAGGTCCCCTTGAGGCGCTTATTGGCGGTTGTTCAGGCATTTTCGGCGTTCTGCTTTCGTTTGTGTGGTACAAGCTGGGCGCGAAGGTGGAAATCGATATCGATATTGTGCAGCGCATTTCGTTGCCGCTGTTGGTGGCAAGCCTTCTTCTATCGGCGCTGTCCGAAGGCCCCTTGCGCATGTTCTTCATTTGCATTTCGCTTGCGGCGCTGGCGCACAACCAAATGTTCAACTGGTATTCCATTAGCATTGGGAACAAGGAATTCCGCATGCATCCCATTCGCCGCTATGCGCGCCGCGCTATTCCGTGCTGGGTGGGCTTTTTCGCAGGTTGTTGCGTTGCGTATTACTGCGCCTTTAGGCTGCACCTGGAAGGCGCGCCGTTTTTCTTTGTGGAAGCGGTGTTCGTGGTGGTTTTGGTTGCGGCATTTTCTCTTTACGGCGGCAACCAGTCCTCGCGCCGCGAGCAGCTCAACGACTTGATTGACGTTGCAGGTCAGGCTGCTGTTGTGGTGGGTTCAAGCTTGAGCGCAGAAAAGAGCGCGACCGATACATCGTCTGAAGTTACCAGCGAAAGCTACGCCGATCACTGCGCGGCGGTGGCGGAGCAGTATTCGCTTACCCCGCGTGAAAGCGAAGTGTTCATGTGCCTGGCGCGTGGCCGTAACGCTGAATACATTGCAAATCAGCTGATGGTTTCACCCGCTACGGTGAAATCTCACATCTATCATATTTATCAGAAGCTGGGTGTGAACTCACAGCAGCGTTTGATGGATTTGGTCGAGGGCGGCGAGCCGCAGGAGTCGTAAGGGCGCTGGGCGCTTCGACGCCCCTGCGCTTCGCGCCTGCGGGGCGTTGTGGGGCGGCGGCGGTGAGCCGCGAGCTTAGAGCCAAGGTCTTTGTGTTGCGGGGCACCAGGTTTTGAGGGGTGCGCTGTCTGCGAACGGCGTTCGCATTTTCGTCAAGCATGCTTTTTGCGCGGGGAAGACGCAGCGATTCGTGCATCTTCCTTTCGATTTACGTTTGATTACTGCGAGTTTTCATTGAATAGACGACCGATTTCATTCATAATCAGTCATGTCATAAACACATGCCTTTATGTGTTTCAGCTCAGGTGTCAAGAAGATGCCTACACGTCCAAAGGAGTTTCTATGGTGAAGACTCAGGTTTCAAGGCGCACGTTCCTTGCGGGCTCTATGGTTTCCGCAGGCGCAATTGTGGCCGGGCTGTCCGCTTGCGGTTCTTCGAGCAGCTCTTCTGCTTCTGCTTCCGCTTCTGCTGCATTTGAGGGCGGCGGAACCATCAACGCTGGTATTGCTTATGCAACTTCCAATGCCTACACCCCCGTTGGTGTAAGCGCTGCTGCTATTATGGCTGCTTACTGCCACTGCTGCGAGGCCCTGTATGACCTTGACTACGCTAATGGCAACGCTCCTTACGCTGCTTTGGCTGCAGGCGACCCGGTTAAGGTTTCCGATACCGAATACACCATTGACCTGCGCGCCGATGCTAAGTACTACGACGGTTCTGCGGTTACCGCGGCCGACGTGAAGAACGCCATTGAAGTTGAAATCGCAAACGACACCTACAAGTCTTTCTTGTCCTTCATCAAGGAAGTTCAGACCACCGATAAGGGTGTTAAGATCATCACGAACTACCCTGCCGAGGGCCTGCTGAAGCAGCGCTTGGCTTTGTGCCGTGTGTTCCCGGCTGCTACCGATGCTGCCGACCTTGACAAGGGTATCTTCCCGACTTCTGGTCCTTGGAAGATCACTGCTTGCAACTACGACAAGGGTGGCGCTGTTGAGTTCGAGCCCAACGACAAGTACAACGGCTCCAAGCCGGTCAAGGCTGCCAAGATGCACTGGGATATTCTGAACGACGACACCACGCGCACCACGTACTTCACCGACAAGACCTCTCTTGCCATGGAGAACGTGCCTGCTGCTAACGTTGACCTGATCAAGGGCGCTGGCGCTACGGTTGAAACGCTTGACTCCTTCGCACTGTGCTTCCTGCAGTTCAACACCACGAAGGCTCCGTTCAACGACAAGCGCGTTCGTCAGGCTCTGTTCTATGCAATCGACATCGAGAAGCTTATCTCCAATCAGATGGCTGGCATGGCTGCTGCTCTGAAGAGCTTCTTGCCCGAGAGCTTTACGGGTTATCATCAGGCTTCCACCGTGTACACCTATGACCCCGAGAAGGCAAAGGCTCTGTTGGCTGAAGCTGGCGCTTCCGATTTGAAGCTTGTGCTCATGGTGAACGATCGTTGGCCGAAGGACCTGGCTCCGCAGATCAAGGAGAACTGGGATGCCATTTTGGGCACCGACGCTGTTGAGCTGAACGTTTGCGAAGTCAACTGGGCAACCATGAACAACTCCGACGAAGCAACGTACGACGTGCTGCTGACCCCCGGCGATCCTTCTTGCTTCGGCAAGGACCCCGACCTGTTGCTGACCTGGTGGTATGGCGACAACATTTGGACGCGCAGCCGCACCTTCTGGGCCGAGAGCGATCCTGCGAAGTTCGAGGAAATGCAGGGCTACCTGCAGGAAGCTCGTACGACCACGGGCGACACCCAGCAGAAGGCTTGGAACAAGTGCTTCGATCTTATCTCCGAGGAAGTGCCGCTGTATCCGCTGATGCACAAGTCCGTGACCACCGCTTGGTGGCCTGAGAAGCTGCAGGGCTTCAAGCCGGTTTCCACCACGGGTCTGTACTTCATTGATGCCGACGCTGCTAAATAATAGTTGCGGTTTGAATCGCTGAATGTACGCTTGTAAGGCATAAAAACAAAGAAGGGAGACGGTGCTTTTGGGCACTGTCCCCCTTCTTGTTCTTTCGGGGCGGAAAAACGCGGAAAATGTTTGCGTTGCTGTGTGCGAGCGGCGCGCGAACAAGCGGGCTTGACTTTGCTTCGGAATTAAACAAAAAGTGGCGGTTTATCTGGTAAAACAGAAAGACCGCAGCATTGCCAGAAGGCTTTTGACGCGAGCAAATCATAAGGGTGTTCTCGCCAAGAGCCTTTTTCGGGCTTATTGCTTGAGTGATTGAAAGGAGGAGGGGTGAATAATCTTGTCAGGCTTATTGGCCGCCGCTTGGTGGCGCTGCCTATTATGATTATCGGCGTAACGATTCTGGTATTCTTCGTTACGGCGTTGTCACCCATCGACCAGGCCTATACGGTTCTGGGCGAAAACGCAACTGTCGAACAGGTCGAGGCGTATCGCGCTGCAAATGGCCTGAACGATCCCATTATTGTCCAATACTTCACGTACATGGGCAACTTGCTGCACGGTGATTTGGGTGTGTACGGTGCAACGAAAGCTTCGGTGGCGGATAAGATTGGCCAGGCGCTGCCGGTCACGCTTGAGCTTACGTTTGCAGGTTTGATTATTGCGCTGGTTTTCTCCACCATTTTGGGTGTGGTGTCGGCTGGGTATCGCGATAAATGGCCCGCCCAGGTTATCCGCGTGTTCTCCATTGCCAGCTTGTCTATGCCTTCGTTCTGGTTGGCTGTCTTGCTCATTTTGGCGTTTATGGGCGTTCTTCCCGTTTCGGGTAACTTGCCGGACTTCTTCCAAGACCCGGCGGGGTGGTGCGCGCGCATGGCGCTGCCGGCTATCTCGTTGGCGGTTCCCGTTATTGGTCAGATGACGCGCGTTATTCGTACCTCCATGGTGGAAGAGCTCGATAAGGGCTATGTGCGCACCGCTATTGGCGCGGGCATTCCCAAGCGCACCGTTATTGCGAAAAACGTGCTGCGTAACGCTCTGATCAGCCCCGTTACCGTTTTGGGCTTGCGTATTGCCCACTTGATCGGTGGCGCGGTGGTTATTGAGGTTATCTTCAACCTGCCGGGCATGGGTATGGCAATTCTGCAGGGCATTCAAGCCAATTACATTACGCTGGTGCAAGGCGTTGTTTTGGTGGTTGCCTTCTTCTTCATTGTCATCAACATTATTGTTGACATGCTGTACATCCTGATCGACCCGCGTATTAGGACGGTGTAGCATGGTTAAGTTTCGTGAAAAAACAACGGCGAAGCTGGAAGCGAATGCGGGCAAGAAAATTCGCTTTGCCCACTTCCGCGCAATGAGCACCATGGGCAAGATTTCGCTTGCGGTGCTGCTGCTTATCATTTTGATGGCCGTAACGGCTAATCTGATTGCCCCTTATGACCCCCTGAAGATTTACACGGCTCGCTTGGCGCCGTGCTCGGACTTCCTGTTCGGTACCGACGATAAGGGCCGCGATGTTTTGTCGCGCATCATGTTTGGTGCTCGCTACTCGCTGACCATCGGCTTGGGCTCCACGGCGCTCGCCTTGGTGTTGGGATCCATTATTGGTGCTGTTGCCGCCGTTGCGCGCACCTGGATCTCCGAGATCATTATGCGCATTATGGACGTCATCATGTCCTTCCCCGGCATTGCGCTTGCTGCAACCGTGGTTGTTGTTATGAGGCCGTCTATCCCGTCGCTTATTGTGGCAATTGCCATTTTGTATGCGCCGCAGATTGCCCGCGTGGTGCGCGCGAACATCATGAGCGAGTACGGACAAGATTACGTGCGTGCCGCCATTGTTTCCGGCGCAAAGGCGCCGTGGATTTTGGTGAAGCACGTCATGCGCAACTGCTTGGCGCCCATTTTGGTGTTCACCGTGGTGTGCGTGGCCGATGCTATTGTGTTCGAAGCATCGTTGGCGTTTATTAGCGCAGGCATTCCTGAACCGACTCCGACCTGGGGTAACATTCTTGCTGACGCACGTGCTGGCGTTCTTTCCGGTCGTTGGTGGCAGGCGTTGTTCCCGGGCTTGTTCATTATGATCACCACGCTGTGCCTGAACGTTTTGTCCGAAGGCATTACCGATGCCATGGCTGCTGCGCCCAGCGCTCCCGTTGCTGCGGCAGACGACAACCTTGCGGGCGACCGCGAAGCCGACCGCTTGGTTTCCGATCCCAAGCTGGCATACGCTGCCCAGGCTGAAATGCTTGAGAAGCGCCTGAACGCGCTGAAGGAAGTGGAAACGAAGCGTACCGACCGTTTTGTGGCACGTACCGACGTTCCGCCTATTCTGGAAGTCAAGGATTTTTGCATTAAGTTCAAGCGCCACGGCGATGTGAACGTGGTTGACCACTTGAACTACGTTGTTCGCCCTCGTCAGACCATGGGTTTGGTAGGCGAGTCCGGCTGCGGCAAGTCGATTTCCACCAGCGCTATCATGGGCCTGCTTGACCCCGCAACCGCTACGATTTCCGGCGAGATTCTTTACGATGGCAAGAACATCCTGGAGATGAGCGAAAGCGAGCTGAACCAGATTCGTGGTCGCGAAATTGCCATGATTTACCAGGACTCTTTGAGTGCTCTGAATCCATCTATGCTGATCAAGGCGCAGTTCAAGCAGCTCACAAGCCGCGGTGGCACGCGAACCGCCGAAGAGCTTTTGGAGTTGGTTGGTCTTGATCCGAAGCGCACGCTTGATTCGTATCCGCACGAGCTTTCCGGCGGTCAGCGTCAGCGCGTGCTGATTGCTATGGCGCTTACGCGCGACCCGAAGATCATCATTGCCGACGAACCCACCACGGCACTGGACGTTACCGTGCAAAAGCAGGTTATCAACTTGCTGAACCGCCTGCAGCATGAACTGGGCTTTGCCATGATCTTCGTGAGCCACGACTTGGCGTTGGTGGCAGAAGTTGCGAACTCTATTACCGTTATGTATGCAGGTCAGGTTGTAGAACAGGGTCCTGTTCGCGAGATTATGACGAACCCTGTTCACGAGTACACCCGCGGTCTTCTGGGTTCCGTTCTGTCTATCGAAGCCGGCGGCGACCGTCTGCTGCAGGTGCCGGGTTCGGTTCCGTCGCCGAAGGACTTCCCCGCGGGCGACCGTTTCCGTCCGCGCTCGAGCCATCCGGACTGCATTTCCAATGTTCGCCCCATGCTGAAACAGCTCAAGGGAACCGATCATTACTACGCCGAATTGCCTGATAGCGAGCTTACACGCCTGGGTCTGAAACCTTTGGTGCCGGCAGAAGGGAGGGCATAATGGTGCAAAAAATCGAATCGCTTACCGCTTCTGCGGATGAGCTGCTTGCAAAAGGCACCGTTTCCGCCGCTTTGGGCGCCACGGTCAACCGCGAAGTCGATGAAGCTGCCGAGCTGGGCGATGCCCGCGTTGATAACGAAGCGCATGCAATTGAAGTGGGCGAGGCCAGCATTGAGGGCACGAAGGAAGACGTGTATTCGCGTCCCGTTTCTCGCGCGCGCAATGTGCGCGAAGAGCTTATGGCCATCCCCGCGCCCGAGAAGAGCGCGCCGGATGATACGCCCGATGATGGTCGTGAACCGCTTATTTTCCTGGACGACATTTATGTGACGTTCAAGACGCGCACCGGATCGCTGCTGCATCCCAACATGGTAAAGGCTGTTCAGGGCGTTACCATTAAGCTTATGCCGGGCGAATGCATTGGCATTGTGGGCGAGTCGGGTTGCGGCAAGTCAACTACGGCTAACGTTTTGTGCGGCTTGCAATCGCCCACGTCGGGCCGTGTGTTCTTCAAGGGCCGCGATGTTACGAAGCGCACGGCAGCCGACCGTCGTGCTATCGGTCGCGTGGTGTCCGTGGTGTTCCAGGACCCCGCAACGGCGCTGAATGCGCGCATGAGCGTGCATGATCAGCTGATGGACCCCATGATTGTGCACAAAGTGGGCACGCCCGCGGAACGCGAAGCGCGTGTGAAGGAGCTCATTGGCCTGGTTGGTTTGCCCGAGAGCTGCTTGGCAGCGCTTCCTGGCCAGCTTTCCGGCGGTCAGCGCCAGCGTGTTGCTATTGCACGTGCCTTGTCGCTGAACCCCGAGGTTATCATCGCCGATGAGCCGACGTCCGCTTTGGACGTTTCCGTTCGTGCGCAGATTTTGAACTTGCTTATGGACCTGAAGCGCGAGCTGAACCTTTCTATGGTGTTCATTTCGCACGACATTTCAACGGTGCGCTACATTTCCGACCGCATCATTGTTATGAATAAGGGCATGATTGTTGAGCGCGGCACCACCGATCAGATTTTCAACCACGCGCAAGAGCCTTATACGAAGCTGCTTTTGGGTGCAACGCCTTCGCTTTTGCATCCGGACGAGAGCGCTTTCGAGTAAGAAGCTGCGGCGTGGCTGGCGAGGAGCTGGTTGGCTGCGGGTGTCTGTAACGCGTGACGCGTGGTGCGTGGCGCATGTGGCAAGGGTGCACGCCGCAGCAATGCGCCACGTGCGTGAGTTGTTGTTGCAGTGAAGACCGCAACACGAGCGCGGCAGCGCCGAAGTAATGTGTATGATTGTTTGCGTTACTGTTGTAGACAAACGATAGAAAGAAGAAATCGGGTAACTAGAATGTCTCAGTACAGCAAGTTTCATGGTGTTATTCCTCCTGTGGTCGTTCCTTTGACCGCCGACAAGCAACTGGACGTGCCTGCGTTCGAGCGTTCCATCAACCGCATGATTGATGCGGGCGTGCATGGCTTGTTCTTCTTGGGTTCAAGCGGCGAAGTTGCCTTCCTGAACGATGACCAGCGCTACGAAGTGCTGGAAAACGCCGTGCGCATTGTTGATCATCGCGTGCCGGTTTTGGTGGGTGTTATCGACATGGAGACCGAGCGCGTTATCAAGCAGGTCGAGCGCACGCAGCAGTTCGACATTGACGCGCTGGTATGCACCGCCCCGTTCTACGCGCTGGGTGGTCCGAAAGAAAACGAGCGCCATTTCCGTGTGATTCGCGAGCACACGAATCTGCCGCTTTTTGCTTATGACCTGCCGGTATGCGTTCATACCAAGTTGGATCCCACCATGCTGGTCCGCTTGGGTGGCGACGGCGTTTTGGCGGGCGTGAAGGACTCTTCGGGTGATGACGTTTCCTTCCGCTGGCTCATGCTGGAAAACGAAGATGCAGGTCATCCGCTGCAGCTGCTCACGGGCCACGAAGTAGTGGTTGACGGTGCGTTGCTGGGTGGCGCCGACGGCTCCGTTCCTGGCTTGGCGAACTTGGCTCCCGAGCCGTATGTGGAAATGTACAACGCCGCGAAGGCAGGCGACTGGGACAAGGTACGCGAGTGCCAGGACTATCTGGCTCGCCTGATGTTCCTGACGCGTCATGTAAACGCCACGGTTGGTTTTGGCGCTGGCGTTGGTGCGTTCAAGACCGCGCTGTGGCAGATGGGTGTGTTCAACACGAATCAGATGCGCGAACCCGTTATGCCGCTGGTAGGCAACGATGTGACCGAGATCGTGAAGGTGCTCAAGCGCGCCAAGCTGATGCCCGAGTTCGCTCCTGTTCGCCTGTAATGCCTGCGATTTGCATTGCGGATTATTGATTGTCGCGTTCAGCCCGGGCAGCGTTTTGCTCGGGCTGACGTGTTTCCAGCGGCAAAAGTCCTGAT
>CAKTVK010000009.1 GCA_934623455.1 uncultured Eggerthellaceae bacterium
GGTTACACCATGCTTTTTGTGGATGTTGATTACAAGACGGCTCTTTTGCGTCAAGAGGCGTTTCTTGCAAAGCCCGCCAAAAACCTTGATCCGAGTGACTTTGATTTCGAGCGCTTCCCCCTTGTTTCCCCTGATGAACTGGATGCTTTAGTGATGCCGCTGGTCGCTTTTGACAGCCAAGGGGGTCGCTTGGGTTACGGCGGGGGGAATTACGATCGCTACTTGCCGCAGCTGCGTGAAGACTGCTGGGTGTCGGGTGTTGCTTTTGACGAGCAGTGCGTCCCGCGTGTTCCTCGCGCAGGGTTTGACTTGGCAATTCCCCAGGTCATTCACGCGTAGCTGTTGGATTTTGATTCTGCGGCTTGATGGCGACGGCTGGCGGTCGCAACTCGGCGCCTGCGGCTTCCCATGCTTCCCGTATTGTCCGTTTAGAGTGACAGCAGCTGATCGAATTGCGAGATTAGGGCATCGGGGTTGGTTTCGCCGATGTTCCCGTTCGTGCCGTATCCGTATTCAACCGCTACCGCGAATGCGCCTGTTACTTGCGCCACGCGGACATCGCCCGCGGAGTCTCCCACGTAGGCGGTTTCGTGCGCTGTAACACCCAGTTCTTTCATGGTGTTCAGCAGGCCTTGTGGGTTAGGTTTGCGCGGATAATCAGGGCTTTCTCCGTGAACGGCATCGAAGATTCCCGGAAAAAAATGGTTGATGGTCATCTTGGCGTCTTCATCGCGCTTGTTTGAGAGCACCGCTAGTTTTGCGCCTTGGGCTTTCAGCGCTGTCAGTGTTTCTTTGACGTGCGGATAGAGCTTGGTGTGTTCCAGACCGTGTTCGGCAAACGTGCCATACCAAGTGCGATAGACTTCCTTCCCTTTTTCTTCGGGCAGCTCTTGTCCCAGTTCTTCCTGCAAAAGCACTACGATGCCGCCGCGTTGAAAGCAGTCCAGTATTTCCTGGCGCGTGTAAGTGCGCTTACTTCCCATTTGGGCTAATGTCGTGTTAGTCACGGCAACGAAATCATCCATGGTGTCAAGCAGCGTGCCGTCTAGGTCGAAAACATATGCGTCAAATCGCGGTGACATGAAGTGCCTTTCTTTCTAATTTCGCGCAAGAGTAAAACGTCATGGTACAATAACAAAGTTCGCTTTCGCGAGCAAGTTGCCTCCGTAGCTCAGGGGATAGAGCGTCGGTTTCCTAAACCGTGCGTCGGATGTTCGAATCATCTCGGGGGCACCATGAAAAAGCCAGGTCAGAGCGGTATTCGCCCTGACCTGTTTCTTTTCTCGGACTTCTGGGGGCAGGAAAAGCGGGATAAAAGGGTGGAGATGTGCACCACTTAACACCCCCTCTTGCAGGGCGACGACCGGTCATTCGCCCGTGCGGTTGTCGCTGTTCCGCGTTCGTGAGCAGCGCAGCAAATCCGGTTGGCTTTCATGCGGGCTGCACCCGTTCGCGCTACTGCATTGCACGCGGCGTGCTACTTGATGGAGGCACCCAGCTTACGGCATTCTTCGATTGCGGGCTTGCCGTTAACAGCGCCTTTTTCGTAGCTGTTATTGCACAGAACAATGCCCAGAATTTCCTGGTGAGAGTAATTCATGGCAATCTCAAAGCTTTTCACCAGGCCATCGGCAGTGGTGATGTCTTTGTCCTCGAACGGCATGAGCAGTGCGGTGCGTTTCATGGCAAACTTGCGTCCGCCTATGGCGCAGAACTGGCGATCCATGAATGCTTTCACTTGCGCGGGGTAGCTGTAGTAATAAAGCGGAAACGCGTAAACAACGGTGTCCGCCCATTCCAGGTCGCCGTAGAAGTTTTGCATGTCATCCTTTTGGCAGCACTCGCCACCATGGGTGAAGCAATATTCGCAGCCCAAGCAGCCGTTTATTTTCGCGTTGCCTACGTGGGCTACACGAATTTCGTTACCCGCTTCACGTGCGCCTTCGATAAACGCGTCTGCCATTATTTGGCTGTTTCCGTCTTTTCGGGGACTGCCGTGCACTACCAAGATGTTTGCCATGATGAGTTCCTCTCTCAAAAGATTATCGCTGACAAGCGCTCATGATGCTTCTATTTTTGTAGCTGGCAAGGTTCAGCTATCGGCGTACGTTTTACTTCCTGCCCACTTTGACCCGCTCAGTCGAAAGGAACTTGATTTCTTTCGCTATCCGACTGCAGGTCAAAGGCTCTTTTACGATAGGCGCGCGCCTACTTCTTTTGCAGCGGCTGCTTTGTCGAAATTGCCGCCGGTGGCAGCAGTAAGAGCGCCCATGACTTTGCCCATGTCCTTTTTGGACGAGGCACCCAACTCGGCAATCTTCTCTTCGATGAGGGCGATCAGCGCATCGCCCGACAGCTGCTGGGGCAGATATTCTTCCAAAACAGTAACTTGAGCAGCAAGTTTTTCGGTGCGCTCTTGGTCGGAACCCTTTTTGGAATCTTCCAGCGTTTCCTTTGTTTGCTTGATAACGCGCTTGAGCATGGCGTCTACGTCGGCTTCGGTTATCTCGCGGCGCTCGTTTACCTCGATGCTTTTGATTTCGGTTTTCACCATGCGCAGAATGTCTCGGCGCAGGCTGTCCTTTGCGCGCATTGCGTTTTTGATCTCTTCGTCAAGGGCTGCATACTCCATAAATGTCTCCTTTCGCTGCCTTTTCGTGATGCTATTATCGCACTTGCGGGGAGCACGTGTTTCCCAGACCTGCATGTTTATACAGGTTTTCATCTTTTGGGTTTCTTTGCGGGTGCGGTTTTTCTTGTTGGCTGCCTGCTGTTCTGTTTGGTACATACCGTTGATTCGCGCTCGTCAATCTGGCATCTTTGTTGCAGCAATATCTTAGAATGCCTGTACGGCTTGGTTTGCACTCGGTGTCGTTGAGTTAGAAGCACGCATCGTGGATTTAAGCTCGTCAATTGAGTCATTGTTGCTCTTTTTGAGGCTTTGAAAACTAAAATAGGAGGAAATCAAAATAATTTTGATTTCCTCCTATTTTTAATATGCGATACTTGAGCAAAATAGGAGATTTTGGCAAAAAATTAAAATTTCTCCTATTATTTCTTTCAATTATCAAATGAAATTGCTTGTTTTGACTCATTTTGCACTGTGTGCTGTCTAAATCCAGGTTAAATAATAGGAGGAAAATTAAAAATTTTCGTTTTTCTCCTATTTTATCAAAGAGGACCGTGCTATAAATAGGAGAAATATAGAAAAAATACGATTTTCTCCTATTTTAGACGAAAGCAAAGGATAGGGGGGTGTGCAATGTTGCAGGATGAGGTCAAATCAGAGCTGGCCGAGCTAAACGATGCAATTGAGTGGGCACAAAAGGGACTTAGCAAGGTGCCCGAGGGTTCTTTGCTTGTTGATAAGGCAAAGGGCAATAATCGCTATTATTGGCGCAAGACGGCTGCGGACAAAAAAGGTGTTTACCTGGGCAGAGACGACCAGGAGCAAATTCGCGCTCTTGCGCAAAAGGATTATGAGGTCCGTTTGCTTAAATCTGCTGAAAAGGAAAAAGCTTTGCTTGAGCGAATTCAAGTACGCTGCGATAAGGGTGAATTATTGGGATCACGGGTTCTTTCCTTGGTTTACGAAAACCTGTCTGATGCTCGAAAAGAGCTGGTGGAGCCTTATATTTTGTCAAACGACGAGTATGCTCGACGCTGGCAGCTTGAAGAGTATGCAGGTAATTCACATCCGTTTGGATCGTATTCGCTATTCACGCGCGGTGGCGTGCGGGTGCGCTCGAAATCCGAAGTGCTTATCGCTGACGCTCTAGAGGCGGCGGGCGTGCCGTATAAATACGAGCGCCCTCTCAACCTGGGAGGATACAATCCCGTCTATCCTGACTTTACGGTATTGAACAAGCGTACTCGCGCAGAATATTATTGGGAGCATTTTGGGGGCATGGATGATGCTGAGTACCGAGAGGGCATGGTGCACAAGCTAAACAGTTATGCGTTGGCTGGCATATTTCCCGGTGAGCAGCTTTTGGCTACTTACGAGACATCGGAAACGCCCTTGGATACACGCGTTATCAGGGTACTTATTGAAAAATACTTGCTTTAGTAAAAGCTTCTTTTTGACTTCTTGGCCGCAATCGGCATTCCATAAAGAAAGCGCCCGCTGATTGCATGGGAGCAGACAAGCGGGCGCTTTTGTGCTTGGTGGCGGAAGTTCGGCTATTTGTTGGCAGCAGCTTTGCGCGCAATGAATCCAACTGCGCAGGTTGCAGCAAACACGATAATCATAACGGGGAATGTGCTTCCCAGTGGTGTATCGATAACCATGAACTGGCGATATAAAATGAAGCCGCAAACCCAAATAATCAGATTTGGCCAGTTGAAGCTTGTGGCCATATCATCGCGCTTCAACACGAAGTAGTTCGCAATGATGACAGCGATCATGGGGGCAAACACGCTGCCGATCAGGTACAAGAAGTCCGTGATGTCAGCAAGGGGCAGGGTGATGGCGCCAATGGTGCCCAGGGCCGTTACGATAAGCGCCACAATCTTCCCAGGGACTTTTTTGCCGAACGGCGTGCCGATGGACTCCGATGAAACGCCGGCGCTGTTTGCGTCCAAGAACGTTGTGGTTACCGTTGAGAAGATGATGATGATAAGGCCCGCAGCGCCCATGCCCGTTTTCAGCATGATCTGCGCGATGTCGGACTCGCCTGTGAAGATTGCCATTGACATGCCAATGGCGTACATCCAGCAGCTGACCAGTCCGTATACAATCGAGCTTGCAGCGGTGGCGGCAACGGGCTTTGCTGCGGTGCGCGTGTAATCGCTTACCAGCGGCAGCCATGAAAGGGGCATGGCAACGGCAAGTTCAACAGCCGCGCCAAACGTCAGACCGTCGTTTTCCACGCCCAGCGGCACCGCGCCGCTAAACGCGCTCACGCACAGCACTAGCGTAAGAATGAACAGCGCAAGCACGGCAACAATGTTGATTTTCTCCAGATTGCGAATGCCAATCAGAATCCATGCAGCAATCAACACGCCAATAACTAGGCACCATATCCATGCGCCGCAATCGAAAAGCGTGCTGGCGGAAAGCGCGCCGTCATAAATCATGATGCCGGTCCAGCCTACCAGCTGCAAAACGTTAAGCGTGGCGAACAGCACGGCGCCCTTTTGGCCAAAGCTCATGGCCGCTGTTTCCATGGAGCTACGCTGCGTCTTTGCGCCGATAAGCCCCGCAAGGAAAAGCAGCAGGCAGCCGATGATGTGGCCCACAACAATTGCAGCCAAGCCGGTGGAAAAGCCCAGGCTGGCGAAGTAGGTGCCGGTCAGAATTTCGGCAAGCGAAACGCCCGCGCCGAACCATATCAGGCTGTTTTCGAGCACAGTTGTCCCGCGCGTTTCAGATGAAGTAGTCATAGGTTCCCCTTATTTATTTGTTGTTTTGCTCGTTCGCGGCTTACGCGAAATAGCTCGCAGAATTATTCGATAACGTGAAAGCGTGGTTCATGGGACCGCTTCCTGCACCCAGGTCCAGCATGGCGCCCAGCGCGCCGCTGATGTATTCCTTTGCGCGGAAAACTGCCTGTTCAAGCGAGTATCCCTTAGCAAGATTGCTGGCAATTGCGCTGGAAAGCGTGCAGCCCGTTCCGTGAGTGTTTGGGTTGTCGATGCGTTTCCCCTCGAACCAGCGACCCGCGCCCGCGCCGTTGTTGGCGGCGGGGTCAAACAGGTAGTCGTTCGCGTCGTTTAGGTTGTGTCCGCCTTTGCAGAGCACGGCGCATCCGTATTGTTGCGCAATGGCGCGCGCGGCGGCCTCCATGTCGGCCTCGCTTTTCACGGATGCGCCCGTGAGCTCTTCGGTCTCAGGGATGTTGGGGGTTATCACGCACGCCAGGGGAAGTAGTCGTGCTTTAAGCGTTTCAATGGCATCGTCGCAGATGAGCTTCGCGCCGCTTGTGGCCACCATCACGGGATCAACCACAATGTTGCGCGCCTGATAGTGCTCCAGGCTGTTGGCAATCGTCTCGATCAGCGCACTGGTACTCACCATGCCAATCTTCACGGCATCGGGGAAGATGTCGGTGAAAACAGCGTCGATTTGCTGCTGAAGAAATTCAGGGGTTACGTCCAAAATGCCTGTTACGCCGGTGGTGTTCTGCGCGGTCAGCGCGGTAATTGCGCTGGTTGCGAACACGCCATTCATGGTCATCGTTTTGATATCGGCCTGAATTCCGGCGCCTCCGCTGGAGTCTGATCCAGCGATTGTCAATGCGGTTTTCATGGTTCTCCTTCCGGTTTCGCATTGTTTCGTAACGCGTCGCGAAGCGGTGCCCTCGACTCGACGCGGAGTTGATATTCGGTTGCTGCTGGGGCCGTCGGGCAAAAGCGTGCGGCGAAGGCCCCAGCGGGGTCGGTGCTGTTGTCGTTGCTGGTCGCGTTGGCTGCGGCGGTTGCTGCTGGGCTGGGGCCGTTCGGTCTGCCGCTACTGCCAGCGTGAGCGTGCCGACCGTTGGCAGCCGTCCGCCAATAGCGGGGCCGACGGCGATTACGCCGTTGCGCCCACGAGCTGCGAAGTGGCTTCTGCCAGGTGCGCTGCTGCTGCGGCGATGTCCTTGTGGGCGAAAATGGCGCTGATGACCGCCACGCCCACAATGCCAGAACTCGCAAGCTCGGAAACGTTTTCGCAGGTAATGCCACCAATAGCAACAACGGGAATGTTCACGGCGTTGCAAATGGCGGTAAGTGTCTCGTGGCTTACTTCGGCGGCATCGTCCTTCGAGCTGGTAGGGAAGACCGCGCCCACACCCAGGTAATCGGCTCCATCGCGCTCGGCCTGCAACGCTTGCTCCACGGTTTGTGCGGAAACGCCCAGGATCTTGTTGGGGCCAATGAGCGCGCGTGCTTCTTGCGCGGACATGTCATCTTGGCCAATGTGGATGCCGTCGGCGTTCATGGCAAGCGCAACGTCCACGGCATCGTTTACCACGAACGGCACACCTGCCGTATGGCAGATTTCCTGCAGCGTGGTTGCTTCGGCAATCATGTCGGTGTGGTCCAAGTGCTTTTCGCGCATCTGGACAAATGTGGTGCCGCCATCAAGGGCAGCGCGTACCTGTTGGCACAGCGCTGCTTTCTTTTCGGCTTCGGTGGCATTTTCGGCAAGACCCAGCCAGCTGCGGTCAGTTACCGCGTAAACGCGCAGGTCACAAGCAAGTTTTTGCAGGTCAACAGCACTTGCTACGCTAGACGCGCTGTCTGAGCAGCGGCTTGCGCCCGCTTCGCACCCGCCTGCAGCGTCCGTGCTGCCGTCCGAGCAGCAGTGCGGATCCCTGGCGCTCGCTTCGCGCCCGCCCGCAACGTTTATCGCACCCATGCTGCTTGCCTCGCTAGAACACTTCATAATTCGCTTTCGCCTCGAGCGTTTCGGCGTCCATGGTGCAAATGGCATCGATGATACGGTTACGATACGTCGCGTTTCCTTCGCCTGGCTGCAGCGCATCCCAAGCAATCTCGCCGGCAACGCCCATGAGCGCAACGGCTGCAGCGGCTGCCTCGAGCTGCGCGTCGGGGTTAGCTACCAGGTATGCGGTCAGAATGCCGGCAATCTGACAACCCGTTCCGGTGATTTTTTCCATTTCGGGGCGTCCGTTGCGAATGGCAAAGCAGCGCGTGCCGTCGGTTACCAGATCAATGGGGCCAGTGATGGCAAGGATGCAGCCCAGCTGGGCGGCATAGCTTTTTGCGAAAGCCACCTGAGTGGCCAAGTTTTCCTCGGTCACAACGTCGGCTGCGTTAGCGTCAACGCCTTGCGTAGTGGAGCTTCCCAGGGCAAGTGCCTTGATTTCGCTTGCGTTTCCTTTGATGGCGGTCAGCGGCAGCTCTTCCATGAGCGCGGCTGCGGTAAAGGTGCGTAGCGCGCTGGCACCCGCTCCCACGGGGTCCAGAAGAATGACGTGTCCCAGTTCAGCGGCGCGTTTGCCCGCCACGTGCATGGCTTCAATGCTGCGGCTGTTCAGCGTGCCGATGTTGATGTTCAGACCGCCGCAAATACTGGTGATGTCCGCCACGTCTTCCGGCTCGTCGGACATGATGGGGCTTCCGCCGCAGGCCAAAAGGACGTTGGCTACGTCGTTGACAGTTACGTAGTTGGTAATGTTGTGCACAAGTGGCACCGATGCGCGAACGCGCTGGAGACAAACTCCAAGCATGATTTCTCCCTCCGTTGGCATTATCCAAATCAGGTTTTCGCGGTCGAAGGTCAGCGCGGCATGGTGCACAAACGGCGGTGACGCGGCGCTGTATCGATGGCGATACAAGCGCGGCGGTGCTCCCCGCATAGTGCTAAAAGCAGCGCATCCTTCCTCTCAGCCCGGTTTACGAGCTCCCATTTCGGCGCTTATTGTTGCGCTTTGGCTCGAGTTTCGCAAGGGTGAGCGCAGAGAAAACCATCAACGGCGCAGAAAGAATGTGCGAAGAAGTAGGAGAGAGGGCGGGAAGAAGGGAAGGATGGGAAGGAGTCGGCGGCGGCGGGGATAAATGGAGTTGTTGTTTTGCCGTGGCGGCTTTTGCCCACCCGCCGCACCGCCTAATGGTGCTCTCCGTTTGTTCGTGAGCGTACTGTTTTGCGATCTGTGCAGTATCAGCGCGCCGCTTCAGCGTTTGAAAGGTACATTATGTCGCTTTTCTCCTTGCTGCCCGCATGTTGTTGGATTTTGAGTCCTAAATTCGAAGTTAATGTAGGTTGGAAGTAGATTGTAAGCGAAAATCGAGCTTTTTCACGCTAAGGGGCCAGGCGCGAAAAAACGAACTTTGACGAAATGCCAGTTCAAAATTTTTCTTATATAAAACATATTTCAGCGTTGAACTGATGCGAGGGTTTCGACCTACTTCCAACCTACTACAGCTTCGAATTCGAAGGCGTTTTTCAACAACGTGATGCATAGCCGCGTTCCAATCCTGCGAAATCTTTCTATGGGCGCGTTAAGAAGAAGGGTGAAAAAGCAATGATGCGGTGCGAATATGATATTGGCGAGCGCCCTTGGAGAAGACATCGTAGGCCAAGTGCATCGAAGGGAAGCCGTCCCTTTCCTCCCAATAAATGGAGTTGTTGTTGTTTTGCCGCGCAGGCTTCGTGGTGTTTTCGCCGAACGCCCCCGCTTCTTTTTTCTATGCGATAGACTTAGCGCGAAAAGTTGACCCCGGTTGGTGCAAGGCCTTGTTCCACAAGGTTTTGCAGCGTTGATTTTGCGTTAGGAGCGCAACCGTGTAACGGGGGGAGCGAAGGAAGCGAAAGAAGAAAGGCGCACATGGACAACACGTGCAAAGCGGTTTTGTTCGATTTGGACGGGACGCTTATTGACACCTACCAGCTGATATTGGAATCGTTTCGCCATGCAACGCGCAAGGTGCTGGGTCGTGTTATCCCTGATGAGCAGCTTATGGTGAAAGTGGGGCAGCCGCTATCCACGCAAATATGGGACTGGACGGACAATCAGGAAGTCCACGACGAAATTCTGACGGTCTATCGCGAATTCAACCATGCCGTTCACGATGACATGGTGTCCACGTTTTCGGGCGTCCCGCAGATTCTGAGCAATTTGCGTAAGCGGGGGGTTCGCATGGGCGTTGTTACCTCTAAGCTTCACTGGTTGGCTCAGCGCGGATTGGATCGCACGGGGCTTGCGGACTACATGGAAACGCTTGTTTCTCCGGACGATTACCCGCAGGCGCACAAGCCTGCGCCCGGTCCGGTTTTGTACGGTTGCGAGCTTTTGGGCGTTGATCCGCAGGAATGTTGGTACGTGGGCGATAGTCCTTTCGACATTGCGGCGGGTAATGCGGCTGGCTGTAAAACGGCGGCGGTGCTGTGGGGCATGTTCCCGGAAGAGACACTGCGTGAGCAAAGGCCGACTGCGTGCTGTGCAACGCCGAACGACCTTATTCGGGAACTTTTCGTGTAAAGTTTTAGTGTAAGTGCTGTTCAGGATGTTGTTTTTTCATGCGCTGTTGAAACTGGGCAACTAGTGGGCAACAGAAAAATGGTAAAAGACAGCGAACTGGGCAATAACTGGGCAGCGGCAAAATAGAGTGTAAGCCATGAATGGGCAACCGTTGGGCAATGGCGTTGCAAGGGGACAGTTCACAAGTGGGCAACCAGTGGGCAACGATGCGCGGAGAAACAAGCGCATGACAGACGGCAAGATTAGGAAAAGGAGAGCACGAAAAACTATGGCGAAGAAACCGAAAATCAGAGGATGCCTTGGGCGCGCAGGGCGAATTCTGGGCGGGTGCTTTTTTGCCGTGGTTCTGGTGGTTGCCGGCACGAACGTGTGGGTTCTGCAAACGACGAAAAACAATATTCACACTACACAGGAAGTAGCGGATTTTCAGGCCGATGCCATTGTTGTTCTGGGTGCGTCCGTGCGACCCGATGGTTCGTTGTCCCAAATCCTTGCCGATCGCGTGGATGGCGCCATTGTTCTGTACCAGGAAGGCGTTGCCCCGAAAATCATCATGAGCGGCGATAACGGTCAGGACTCCTATAATGAATGCGCGGCTATGAAGCGCTACGCCGTGGCGCATGGCGTTCCAAGCGAAGACATCTTCTGTGATCACGCAGGCTTTTCGACTTATGACACCATGCATCGCGCTCAGAACATTTTCGGGTGCAATCGTGTGGTTGTTTCCACGCAGACCTATCACTTGTATCGTGCTATTTACGCAGGTGAAGGCCTTGGAATGACGGTTGCTGGCGTGCCAACCGATATGCGCGATTACCAAAACCAGTTCTATTATGACTTGCGCGAAATCCCTGCGCGCACGAAAGACTTCTTCAAAACGCTCACAAAGGCTTCCTCGTCGCTGGGCGGCGAGTACATCAGCCTGAATCAATCGGGCGACGTGACCGATTAGCCTTTCCAGCAATCGGTAACGCAATCAACAACAGCGCATCCGACCGGCAAAACGATTGATGGGCGGTAGGCGGCGTGTCTTCCCGCAATATGGCCGATTAAATGTGCGCAGTGTCTAAAAAACCGCACTCGCAACAGCGCGGACACGCTTTTTCAGAGAAAATCAATAGGAAACAACAAACGCTGAGCGTACAATACCACCAGGCTAAAAGGGCCCTGCGATGGACCGTTGTCGGGGCTGTTGGGCGGTGTTGCGCTTGCGAAGGCTTGCGTGGCGGTGGGCGTCAGGCGACGGCGAACGGTGAAAGATGCTGTGGCTCTGGGTGGTGTCGGGCAGCGCCGAACCAGGCGGACAAAAGCTGAGCGCAACGCGTGACTGGGCTTCGCATGTGGCTGTCTCATGTGACGGCAAAACGACGGCAGCTGCAGCGGCGATGAGCGGCGAAAAGACCAAGGGAAGAAGGATTCGATCGATATGCCTCAAGATTTGAACGAGAGAATGTACGGGCTGGGCGCCGAGCCGAGCGCAATCCGCGAGCTGTTCGCCTACGGCCTTGAGCGAAAAGCGCAGATCGGTGCCGATAAAGTGTTCGATTTCAGCATTGGCAACCCGAGCGTTCCCGCGCCCCATGCCGTGAAGCAGGCAATCATCGAACTTGCGGAGATGAACCCCGTTGAACTGCACGGGTACACGCCGGCGCAGGGACTTTACACTACGCGCAAGGCCGTTGCGGACAACATCCGTCGCCGCTTTGGCGTTCCTGCTATGCCGGAAAACGTGTACATGACAGCGGGTGCGGCGGCTTCTCTTGGCATTGCGTTCCAGGCGGTTGCCGTTCCGGGCGAAGAGATTATCACCATTGCGCCGTTTTTCCCCGAGTACCGCACGTTTGTGGAAAGCGCACAGTGCACGCTGGTGCCAGTTCCTGCGCGCGCAAGCGACTTCCAAATTGACATTTCCGCAGTTGAAGCTGCTATCAACGAAAAAACGCGCGCCGTTTTGATTAACACGCCCAATAATCCCACGGGCGCTGTGTATTCCCGCGAAAATCTTGAAGAGCTGGCTGCCTTGCTCGCGCGCAAAGAGGAAGAACTTGGCCGCAAGCTGTATCTTATCAGTGACGAGCCGTACCGCGAAATTTCCTATGGCAAGGATATTCCGTACGTGCCCACGTTGTATTCGCGCACGATTGTGTGTTACTCCTGGTCAAAAAGCCTTTCTTTGCCGGGTGAGCGCATTGGCTACGTATACGTTTCCGATTATGCCGATAACGCGCGTGAAATCTCTACCGCCATTGCGGGCGCGGGCCGCGCTTTGAGCTATGTGTGCGCGCCGGCGTTGTTCCAGCGGGTGATTGAGCGCTGCATTGACGAGCCGTCTGATGTTGAGTCGTATCGCGAGAACCGCGAAATTCTGTCCGAAGGCCTGAAAAAGCTTGGTTACGAGTATATCGAGCCTGATGGAGCGTTCTATTTGTGGGTTAAGGCGCTCGAGCCCGATGCTGAGGCGTTCTGTGAAGCGGCGAAGAAGTTCGAGCTTTTGTTGGTGCCATCGAATAGCTTTGGCTGCGAAGGCTGGATGCGCTTGAGCTATTGCATCTCGAAAGAGACCATTGTCAATTCGTTGCCGGCGTTTGCCGCGCTGAAAGAAAGCTACCAGGGGTAAGTCATGGCGCAGAAATCGCAAAAGAAGCCGAAGAAAAAGGGCGATAGCCACGCCGCAAAAGTCCGTGCAGCAAAGGAGCGCGCGGCGAAGAGGAGCGCGCCTCGCGTTATTGTCTACGGTGTTGAAAAAGAAAGCGAACGCGGTGCCTTGTTGTGGCGTGTTGTTCGCGAGCTCAACTTTGACCTGCGAGAAGTCCGCGCGGAGCAGCTTTCCGACCCTGTAGGCTCGCTTGCGGGTTTAGTGGGGTACCACCCGGCGCTCGCCCCGTTTGACGGCGAAGCTCCTAAGGGCGAGTTTTTGCTGCTGTGCAATCTGAACAAACATCAGCTGGACGATTTCCTGATGGCGCTCAAGATTGTGGGTGTTTCGATTCCCCACAAAGCGGTTCTGACCAAGGAAAACAGGGGCTGGAGCTTTATCGAGCTCATGGCCCAGGTGGCGCAGGAGCACGAACAGCTGGCCGCTGCACGTGCCGAGCAAGAAGCGGGTGCGGAAGAATTCGCCGACGATGACGAAGCTGCCGACAAGAGCACAGGCGGCGTTGCTGCGGATTCTTCAAGCAAATCAGCTGATGAAAACGAAGAAATACGCGAAACAGAATAAGAAAAGCAGCAAAAGCAAAACAAGAAAGGTTCATCATGGAGAACTTTGAATTCGTATCGCCAACGCAGTTCGTGTTTGGCAAAGACGCCGAACTTCAGATTGGCGCAAAGCTCGCGGCGGCGGGCGCTAAGAGGGCGCTCGTTCACTTTGGCGGTAAAAGCGCAAAGGCAAGCGGCTTGATTGATCGTGTGTGCGCTTCGCTTGATGAGCAGGGGATATCCCATGTTGAGCTGGGCGGCGTTCGTCCGAACCCTGAAGTGACGCTCGTGCGCGAAGGCGTGAAAATCTGCAAGGAGCAGGGCATCGACTGGATTGTTGCTGTGGGCGGCGGCTCGGTCATTGACTCTTCCAAGGCAATCGCGAACGGTGCATGCATTGATGAAGATGTGTGGACGCTTTTCGAAACGAAGCGCACCGATCACGCGGTTTTGCCAATTGCAGTGATTCTTACTATTCCGGCGGCGGGCAGCGAAGCTTCCAAGAACACCGTCATCAGCAACGATGAGCTGGGGCGCAAAACAGGGTATGCGAATAACAACCATCGTCCGAAGTTCGCGTTCATGAATCCCGAGCTCACGTTCACGTTGCCCGAATACCAAACGGCAGCGGGCATCACGGACATGTTCGCGCACTTGCTCGAGCGCTTCTTCGACGATGTAGGCGCGGTTCCCGTGACCGACAATCTGAACTTAGGTCTGATGAAGGCGATTCGTGCGGAAGCTCCGCGCGTACTGATCGACCCCGAAAATTACGACGCGCGTGCGAACATTATGTGGGCGGGCATGCTGTGCCATCAGGGTCTTGCGGGCGTTGGTCGTCATGAGGACTGGGCAACGCATGGCATGGAGCACGAGCTGTCTGCGCTGAACCCGGCTATTACGCATGGCGCCGGTCTGGCTGTTATGTTCCCAGCGTGGATGGAGTACGTCTGCAGCGAAAACCCAGGTCGTTTTTCGTATTATGGCCGCGAAGTATTCGGTTTGGCTCCCACGGGCGATGCCATGTCCGATGCGCTTTCCGCCGTTGATGAGACACGCGCGTTCTTCGCATCGCTGGGCATGCCTACCACGTTGGCGGAGCTTGGCATTGAAGAAGACGACATTGAGAAGATGATTCCTACCCTGCGCGCAAATAAGGGCGAAGTTTTCGGTAGCTTCAAGAAACTGACTATGGATGACGCCCGCGAAATCTATCGGAGCGCTTTGTAGTTTGCGACATTTACGCAGGTCGGGCGCGTGCTATGCGCGGGGTATCCGCGTTTGTAGCTGAAGCACGCTAAAAGCTCATCGGCGTATCGAAGGACGTGCCTGTCGCGGGTGCGCCCTTCTTTCGTGCTGCCAACTTCCTCCAGCCAAAAAATGCACTGCCACAGTGCAAATTCAGCCAAATTTTGCACTATCACAGTGCAAGATACTCCAAAAAATGCACCGTCGCAGTGCAGTTTCTGCTAAAATTTGCACTATCCCAGTGCAAATTAGCAATTCTTACGATTCGAAAAGGAGTGGATTGAGATGGAATCGCTTTATGAGTACATGCAGAACCAGCTTAACAACACTGATTTTTCTTTTAAGCGGTACCAATACGATCGAATCAATTGGGACAATCGCATGTTGGCCCTGGTTGGTCCGCGCGGCGTAGGCAAAACTACGCTCTTCTTGCAGCGGATTCGTGATGCCCATGCCAATGGTGGGGCATTGTATGTGAGCGCCGATCATTTGTATTTTGCAACGCATACGTTGCTTGAGGTGGCGGACGCGTTTTACAAGCGCGGCGGCGCCTATTTCTTCATCGATGAGGTCCATAAGTATCCTGGATGGTCTCGGGAACTCAAAAACATTTACGATTCCTACCCTGACCTGCATGTTTACTTTACTGGTTCCTCTGTTCTTGATATCGAGAAGGGCGAAGCGGATCTTTCTCGTCGTGCTCCGCGATACCACATGCAGGGGCTTTCGTTTCGCGAGTTCCTTAAAATCCGTCACGGAATTGACGCGCCGGTGTTCTCGCTCGAACAGATTCTTGACAACAAGGCGGCAATTCCCGGTTTGAAGCACCCCCTTCCTTTGTTCGAAGAATATCTTCGCTACGGATATTATCCTTTTGGGGAAGATGCTGATTTTGATATGGAGCTTCGTCAGGTCATAACGCGAACGCTGGAGCAGGATATTCCTGCGTATGCCCAGATGAATGTGGCAACGGGACGCAAGTTGCTGAAGCTGATGGTTGTTGTGAGCGAGCTGGTCCCTTTCAAGCCAAACATGAGCAACTTGGCTAAGATGATTCAGGCTGGGCGCAACAATGTGGAGGAATACCTTGTCTACATGGAGAAAGCGGGAATGATCTCTCTGCTCAGAACGGGCGCAAGTGGGCTGGGTGCATTAGGCAAGGCAGAAAAAGTCTACCTGGATAATCCGAATATCCTTTTCAATTTAAGCAACGAATGCAGCGTTGGTACCGTGCGAGAAACCTTCTTCTTCAACCAGATGAGAGTGAATCACCTGGTCACAGCATCGGGGACTTCGGATTTTATGATAGATGGACGTACATTCGAAATAGGGGGGCCTGGTAAGGGGCAATCTCAAATCAAGGACGTTGACGACGGTTATGTGGTGAAGGACGGAATCGAATACGGTTTCGGGAATGTGATCCCGCTTTGGGCGTTTGGCCTTAATTATTGATGTATGACGATGCTTGCTTGATTCTTCGGAGACAAACTCCAACCTCTTTTGTCTTGGACTTGTCTACGAGTCTTCTGCCTCGTAAGTGTGAACGTTGCCGCGGATGTCAATGAAGATAGCGGAGATGATTTCCGGTTGCGCTTTACAGAAAGCCAGACCGCTCTCAACGCCCAAGGCAAGTGCCGTGGTGGAGAAGCCTTCCGCATCGATTGATTTTTCGCATACGATGGTGGCACCTACGGCATCGGTCACTACAGGAAACCCTGTTCGCGGGTCCAAAATGTGATGCATGAGCACGCCGTTTTTCTGAAAGCAGCGCTCGTACGTTCCGCTGGTTACCACCGATTCCCCCGTGCAACGCACAACCACATTCTCACTTTGATCGGGGAAGGGGTTCGTGATGCCAATGGTCCAGGGCTTGCCTTTTGCATTGTGGCCGTGCGCTAAGACATTGCCGCCCAAGTTGATAAGGAAGTTTTCAAAGCCTTCGTGCTGAAGGTATTTTCCCAGTTCATCGGCAATCCAGCCTTTCGCAATACCGCCCACATCAAGGGCGGCATCGGGGTCGGCAAGCTGCACGTACCAGGTGTCGTTTTCCTGAAAAACGCTTACGGTGCGCCAATCAACATGCTGCACCGCTTGCTGCAACGTTTGCTTTTCGGGGACAATGCCCTGATGAAAATCCCAGAGCCGCGTAAGGCACCCTGCGGTCACATCGAACACCCCGCCGCTCTTTTCGCAATACGTCAACGCGCGCGCTACCAGCTGGGCGGTTTCGGTTGCAACGGCAACGGCTTCGCCTTGCGCGCCATTGATGCGAGAGACATCCGAGGTGGAAATGGTTCGGGAAAACAGGTTTTCGTATCGTTCGCACAGCGCGTGCAACTCGTGAAAAGCGGTGCTGACCTGCGGTGGTGCGTCTTCGTGGGTTGGGGAAACGCCCTCGCTACCTTCGGCTCCCTTGGCGCGCTCGACACCTTCGCTGTCTTCAAGACACAGCGAGAACGTAAGCACGGTGTTGAATGCTTCGAATGTATCATCGAACCTGATCATTGGCTGTTTTTCTGTCTGCTTTCTTGCGCGTGCGATACGGAAACGCGGAATTGCAAGCGCCACCCTTCGGACGAGCGGTCTAGTCCGAAATGAGCGCGTTTGCAATAGCGCTTACAACGCTGATGATAATGCTGCAAAGGAATGCGGTGCCAAAATTGGCAAACTCAAGTCCAATGCCAAACAGTCCACCCGAAAGCGACGCCGCCACGTACAGCATGATTGTGTTGATGAACAGGTAAAAGATGCCCAGCGTTAAAAACGAAATAGGGATAGTCAGTATTTTGAAGATAGGCTTGACCACGGTATCGACAAACGCAAGGACCAGCGCAAACGCTGCCAGCGCGCCCCAGCCAGTTCCACCGACGAGCACCACGCCGCCAACAAGATTCACCGCAACAGCAACGGCAATGGCGGTAACAATCCAGCGAGCTACGAATTTCATAAGGACCTCCTGCGGGTGCAACCAACAACGCAACAGCGCGCAAAATCAAGTACGGAATCAAAATAGCATATCGTGCAGTGGCGACATATCATGCCTTGTATCAAACGCGTTTCGCCTGCATAATTCTATGTATTATCTAGGGCGCTCTTTTGCGAAAGATTCTGCCAAAGAAAAACTATACAATAAAAAGTCAACGAAAAAATGCCAACGAAATGCTGTGGGCAAATCGTAAGGAAGAATAACCAAAAGCGAGACATTACGGAGGAAACATGCCACGCGATGCTGCTTCGAAAAAACCGCATAAGACCAGCAGGCCGCCGAAAGCCCAGCGCGAAGCCCAGAAGGCCGCGCAGAGAAATGCCAAAAAGGCTGCTCAAACGGAAGTTTCGCGCGATATTGCCGCCAAGCTGAAGGCTCGGCTTGATGGTCCGCGCGCAAAATCGGAGAAAAACGACGCAAGAGGTTCGCAGTCGTCCTACGCGAAAGGCACCGCAAAGAATGGCGCCGCAAGGTCAACTAAGCCTGAGCAGAGGGGCAAGTCCGCGAGCGCGGGAAAGTTCGCGGGTGCCGGAAAACCTGCCGGTGCAGGGAAATCGGCAAAACCTGAATACCGTGGGAAGCCCGCCGGTGCGGGCAAGCCGGCCGGTATGAGAAGGTCGGGCAAGTCGGGTGCTTCGGAGGCGTTAAGGAAGTCTGCGAAGTTTGACGAGGGAAGGAAATCGTCCTCGTTCGACAAAAAGTACGAAAAGCGAAGCGACAAGAAGTTCGACAAGGCAGATAACTCTCGAGGCGGCTTCAAGGGTGAAACCAGGGGCGGCTACAAAGCTGTCGCAAAGGGTGGCTTCAAGGGCGATTACAAAAACGACAAGGCTGATGGCCGCAAACGCGAGAGAGATTTCGACAAGAAGCAAAATCACAGCTCAAAGTCTTTTGGCCCCGCTTCCAGCAAACCTGTTCGCGCGGATCGCTCCAGACGCTCCGACCGTCCTGCGCATGCTGAGCGCTCGGATCGCTCTGCGCACGATGGGCGCCCTGCGCGCACTGATCGCCCCGTCCGCACGCAGCGTGCAGCACGCCCGGTATCTGCTGCGCCCGCAAAGCAATCGGTGTTCTCTGCTGCTGTTGCGCGCGCTCGCAAGACAATGAAATCCCCGTGTTCCGTGGACGTTCAATGTGGCGGTTGCGAAGCTATCGCACTACCTTACGAGCAGCAACTTTTGCTGAAAAACGCGCTGGTTGCCGATCTTTTCGAGGGTGTGGGTGGCGATTTCGAGCTGCGTCCGATTCTGGGTATGCAGGATCCCTTCCGCTACCGCAACAAGATTATCAGCCCGTTTGCGCCGGGTAAGAAAATCGAGCAGCCGAAAGCTGCCGCTGGCGCCGACAAGGGCGACGCCCAGAAAAAGAAGCGCCGTCAGCGCGGCCTGACCTGCGAAATCTTAACGGGTATGTACGAACAGGGTACGCACAAGCTGGTCCCCACCACCAGTTGCCTGATTGAGAATGAGGTGGGCCAGCAGGTTGTTTCCGCCATCAAGGCCATCATGCAGCGTCATGCAATCGAGCCGTACAACGAGGACACGGGCGAGGGCTTCATGCGCCACGTGGTGGTGCGCGTGGGTCACGAAAGCGGCGAAGTGCTGGTGACCATCGTTACGAACGAAGAGAAATTCCCGGCGGGAAAGTCGTTTGCGAAGGAGCTTATTGCGCGTGTGCCGCAGGTCACAACGGTGGTACAAAACGTGAATATGCGCCAGACGAACGTGATTCTGGGCGAGCAGGAAACGGTGCTTTATGGTCCGGGTTTCATTCTTGATACACTCTGCGGGCTGAGCTTCCGCATTTCTTCTACCTCGTTTTACCAGGTCAACGCAACGCAGACGGAAGTTTTGTACAACACCGCCGTTGAGCTTGCGGGATTAACCGGTGCACAGACCGTCATTGATGCGTATTGCGGCACGGGTACGATTGGTCTGGTTGCGGCAACGCGCGGCGCGCAGCGCGTTATTGGCGTTGAGAGCAATGCGGCGGCGGTGTGCGACGCATGGGAAAACGCGCGCCACAACGGCGTGGAGAACGCGACGTTCATTGCGGCCGATGCGACTCAGTTTATGCGCGAGTTCGCCCAGAAAGATACGGACGAGCTAATGGATGAAGCTAGGGCGAATGCTGCAGCTGAGCTTGGGGGAGGGGTCGAAGATGCCGTTGCGCACGCTGCTGGATTCGATGGCGCTGCGCCTGAAAACGACCGCGAAGCTGATGCGGCTCCTGTCGCCGACCTTGATGCTCCCGTCGCCGATGCCAATGAAGGAGCAGGTCAAGAGCTGGTTCTTCTCATGGATCCGCCGCGTGCAGGCTCTACGCCAGAGTTTCTGCAGACGGCAGCAGACCTGGCTCCCCAGCGCATTGTGTACGTCTCGTGCAACCCTGAAACGCAGGTGCGTGACATTGAGCTGCTGCAAAAACGCGGCTACGAACTTCAGATTGTGCAGCCGGTTGACATGTTCCCCCACACGGCTCATGTAGAGACGGTAGCGCTTTTGGTTCGGGGATAAACTTACGGCCGTCTTCCCCTTGCGAATGTTGAGCCGAAAGGGGGAGACGGTCTTTCTTTGCTGAAAGAGGGTTTCGAAAAAGCGCGGAACGGCGCACGGCTGGGAGCAAAAGCGCAAAAGAAGGTGTTGAAATGTATGACGTACTGATTGTGGGCGCAGGGCCCGGAGGAATCTTTACCGCTTATGAGCTGCTGGAGAAGCGGCCCGGCCTGAGTATTGCTATTTTTGAAATGGGCAATGAGCTGGAAAAACGTCATTGTCCCATTGATGGCGATAAAATCAAATCTTGCATTCGCTGCAAACATTGTTCGATTATGAGCGGTTTTGGCGGCGCGGGCGCGTTTTCCGATGGCAAGTACAACATCACGAACGATTTCGGCGGCACGCTGTACGAATACATCGGGAAAAAGGCCGCGCTGGAGCTCATGGAGTACGTTGACAAGATTAACCTGGCGTTCGGCGGCGAAGGGACCAAATTGTACTCTACGGCAGGTTCAAGCCTGAAAACCAGCTGCATGCAAAACGGGCTGCACTTGCTGGACGCTTCTGTTCGTCATTTAGGAACCGATATCAACTATATTGTGTTGAAGCACCTGTACGACCACTTGAAGAATAAGATCGAGTTCCACTTCAATTGCTTCATTGACCGTGTGGAAAAGCTGGATAACGGGTACCGCATTTATCACGAAAGCACTGCCTACGAAGGTAAAGAATGCGTTATTTCCGCAGGTAGAAGTGGTAGCAAGTGGATGGAGCAGGTGTGCCGTGACCTGGGCATCAACACAAATTCCAATCGTGTGGACATTGGCGTGCGCGTGGAGCTGCCGGCGGGAATCTTCGCCCATCTTACCGATGAGCTGTACGAAAGCAAGATTGTGTATCGTACCTCGAAATACGAAGACCTGGTGCGCACCTTCTGCATGAATCCCAAGGGCGAAGTGGTCAACGAAAACACGAACGGCATTGTTACCGTCAACGGACACAGCTACGAAGATCCAGCGAAGCAGACCGACAACACGAACTTTGCGCTGTTGGTGGCGAAGCATTTTTCCGAGCCGTTCAAAGATTCCAACGGCTATGGCGAAAGCATTGCGAAGCTGAGCAACATGCTGGGTGGCGGCGTGATTATCCAGCGCTTTGGCGACCTGATCAGGGGTCGCAGAAGCACCGAAGAGCGCATCGCCGAATCCTTCACCATCCCCACGTTGAATGCTGCGGCGGGCGATTTGAGCCTGGTGCTGCCGAAGCGAATTCTAGATGGCATTATCGAGATGATTTACGCGCTGGATAAAATTGCACCCGGCACCGCAAGCGATGACACGTTGCTCTACGGCGTGGAAGTGAAGTTTTACAATATGGAAGTGCAGCTTGACCATAACCTTATGACGTGCCACAAGGGGCTGTACATCATTGGCGACGGAAGCGGCATTACGCATTCGCTTTCGCATGCGTCGGCGAGCGGCGTGTATGTGGCGCGCCAAATTGCTGACAAGATATAGCGGAGTGACGCGGCGGGTTCTTATCGGCAATATGCGGTTTTGGGTAGACGCTGAGCTGTTTGCCGCCGCCGATTGGCCTTTCTTTTCCGCGTTGCCCCCAAGCCTGCTACGCCGAGTATCGAGCGCGATAACGGCGAGAAATCCAAAGCCCGGCGGCACTTATGGCAAGTCCCAAAACAAGGCCGCCCAGAATGTCGCTGGGGAAGTGGACGTACAAATACATGCGCGAGAACGCGATGAGCACGGCAAGCGGGATTGCTATCAGGCCAAACTTTCGATTTGCGGCGGTAAGAATGGTGGCGCCAATAACGGAAGCCATGGTGTGTCCCGAAGGAAACGAGTAATCGCCCGGTGTTGCTATGAGCATTGCAACGCTTTCATCAAGCCAGCATGGGCGCGGGCGCATGACGAAATTCTTGAGGAAGCCATTTCCGATGAGCGCTCCTGCGGCCAAGCATCCAAAAAGGACAATGCCGTACACGCGATATTTTTTGCTGCAGAGCAAGGCGATTGCGGCAACGATCCAGATGGCGCCGGCATTTCCCAGCATAGTGATGATGGGCATGACAACATCCAAGAACGTGCAGGTCACGTAATCCTGAATTGCCTGCAAGATGATCCAATCAAAGCTCATGGTCTCGCTCCTTTCGTCCGCGTATCGTGCGATGTTGACAAATTACCCCACCTTTTGTCAACAATTGCCCGCTAAATCCACGGGACGAACGAAGCTGTTTGTATGCTTGAGGCTAGAGGCGAACTGTTACGCGCGATCAGACTATCGCTGCAATGCCCGAGAAGAGCCGCCGTTCTTGTTGCTGTGCTTTGCGTAAAGCACTTCTCCTATCGTTATGTTTAATTGTGGTTCTGACTTCAAAATGATATCTATTCCAAATTTGCGTAACATGTTAAGTTTTTTCGGAATAGATTGACTTTGTTCCATCGTCCTTGTATCGTTTTTCTATTCCAGATTTATGTAACATGTTAAGTTTTTTCGGAATAGAGGAACGAGCATGCAGTCGAAAAGGGAAGAGTATCTTGCAAAACTCGCGAAGAAGCGTTTGAGTCCGTACATTAAGGTTATTACAGGTATCCGTCGTTGCGGAAAAAGCTATCTGCTTAAGACGCTCTATCGCGACTATCTTCGTTCCTCTGGTGTTGATGATCGGCAGATTGTTTCCGTAGAGCTTGATGATGACAGGTTCGAAGAGCTGCGCGATAAAAACGCCCTTCGAGGCTATATCGAGAACAAATGTTCCGATGACAGTCTGCAATACTATGTATTCATAGATGAAGTGCAGATGGCTGCGGGGTTTGAGGGCGCGGTTATCTCGCTCAATAATCATCCTAACTACGATATGTACATTACCGGCAGCAACTCCGAGTTCTTGTCCAGGGATATATCTTCAAAGTTTCGGGATCGTGGAGACGAAATCAGAATACATCCGCTCTCGTATAAGGAGTTCTACGACGTATACCAAGGTGATAAGCGCTTCGCTTTGACGGATTACTTGACCTTTGGCGGTATGCCTCGTCTTATAAACGAGTCGGACGCTGTGGAGAAGATGGCCTATTTGGTCAACCTGGTTGAAAACACCTATTTGGCAGACGTGGTTGAGCGCAATCATGTCCGCTTGCCTGAGGAAATGGGGGCGCTTTTTGACGTTCTGTGTTCTACAACGGGCTCGCTGGTAAATCCCAGCAGCCTGGCGGGGACATTGCTTTCGGAAAAACACGTCAAGATAGATGGGAAGACTGTCTTTTCCTATATGGAGCACTTTGAGAGGGCATATCTATTAGAGACAGTTAAAAGATTCAATATCAAAGGCAAAAGCTATTTGAAAAGCAGCTTCAAATGTTACCCAGAAGATGTTGGGCTCAGGAATGCTCGACTCAACTTTCGCCAGCTTGATCAAGGGTTTGGTATTGAGACAGTTGTTTATAACGAGCTTCGTCGCAGGGGGTATCGTGTTGATGTGGGCATGATTGAAACAAGGGAGCGCGACAAGGAGGGTAAGCAAGTTTACAAGCAGAATGAGGTTGATTTTGTCGCTCGGCTTGCCAGCAAGGAATATTACATCCAAGTCATGGATAAATCTCCTTTGGGTCAACATGGTGCAAACGAGTACGGCAATCTTTTGAAGGTTCCAGGGTCCTTCAAGAAAATTGCTGTAATAAACGAGCCGTTTCGGGCGTACACCAACAGCGACGGCATACTTGTGGTTTCTCTGGAGGAGCTTTTGCTTGAACGCGATTCTCTTGATTGGTGATTTTCTCATCGCTTGGTGCTTTCGACAAGAAGTCGCGCAGTCGTTGTTTCTCGGGGTTGAAAATGACAATGGAGGATACGGCTAGCGTTGTACAGGAGCGTCGATGTTGACAAATTACCCCACCTTTTGTCAACAATTGCCCGCTAAATCCACGGGACGAACGAAGCTGCGCGCTTGAAGCCAGAGGCGAGCTGTTACGCGCGTTTCGGGAGCTTTTTCAGCAGCGCCCAAGCCTTTTGCTTCAAATCGGGTTTGGCAAGCATGGCCTCGAACGAAGAAAACGTTACCGCATCGCGTCCCAAGATGCGCGTATATGCGTTCGGCGAAAGCTGAAAACGATGCAGTTCTTTTGCGTCTTGACCGCGATAAATCGCTTCTTGCGCAACGCGATAGGCCTGTTCCAGCGCGCGTACCGCATCTTTATCGGCAGCGACAAGCGCAAGAGGGTCGATTCCTTCGATAAGCGAAAAAAGTTGCTTGGGATCCAGCGAATCGCAATCATTAGGCGTAATCACCACAAAAAAGCATCCCTGCGCGCCGTATCCAAGTGCCTGGGCAGAGCTCGCAAGCGCTTTCTTCGCGTTTTCGCTCAAAGGCGCTTGCGAAACAACGCAAAACAGGGGTGTGGAGGCATCGGCGCTGCCGCCCGCGAGCTCCACATGGCGCGCGTAACGGTCGAGCACGGTATCGCGCGCGACGGAATACATATTACTTTTAGCGGAAAAATTCACACCGACCCCTGATAAACCTGTTGCAAATTCAAATGTATGATTAATAATAGCACCAGATAGGAACGGCAAGGCTAAGAGCGCAAAACCACGGATTTTCTCTTGTGTTTGGATCGCGCGTTTCCTCTGCGCAATAAAAGAACGGTACAATGCGAAATTGCACATTACCGCGCAAGGTGTGAAAAGGGCCGCGAGGGCGCAGGCTCCGGCGGCGTTCGCAAAAAGAAAGAGGGTTCCCATGTGCACAAACGGTGTAAACATCGGTCAATTCGATCAGATGATCGAGCAAATCAGCGATCACATCAAGTTGGAGCGTCGTTGGACGCATAGGCTTGCTCATCAGGCAGAAGATGCTGGTTTCGAGAAAGCGCATCACAAGATGCACGAAGCACAGGCGCTGCTTGACGAGGCCCTGGCCATGCTTGACGAGGCAAAGGACCTGCTGGAAGAAGACGCAGAAGACGCCAGCGGCGTGAAAGTGAGCCTGGTCTAAATGGCGCCCGAACTTGCGCGTTTTTCGGTGGCAATGCCGGTTGACCTGCTTGAACGTTTCGATGACCTGGTAGAACGTCGCGGTGTGGCGAAAAATCGTAGCGAAGCTGTGCGCGACTTGGTACGCGATGCCCTTATTGAAGAGGAGTGCGCGACACCCGATTCCATGGTTTTCGGGTCGCTGACCATCGCTTACGACCATCATGCGAATGACCTGCAGGAAAAACTGCATAGCATTCAGCACCATCACTGCGATGCCGTTATTTCAACGATGCATGTGCATTTGGATGCCCATTTTTGCTTGGAGGTCATCATTCTGAAAGGGAAGATGGCGCTGGTGCAAGAGATTGCCGACATGATTTTAGGCTGCAAGGGCGTGAAAAACGGCCGCTTGGTTGTCACGAAAATCGACGAACACATGTAGCGCCGGCTGCGTCTGTGCCTGCGGGTGCGGTTTCGGTTGCGGTTTCGTCTGCGGGTCCGGTCGCGGGTGCGTGTGCTAAAGGCAGCCGGATGCCGCACCGCTTGCGTTACTCGCGCCGCCTTCGCCAATTCGCCGGCATTTGGCTGGCGCCCGCCGCGCCTCCTGCGCCTGTTGCGGTATGTTCGCGGCGCCCGTTGCGCCTACGGTGTATCATGCTGACCTGCCAGTATTCTGGCGGGCGCATTCGAGTGCGTATTTTAGCTTGACGATCCGCGAATAAAGCCTGCGAGTCTGCAGGTAAAAGGAGTTTTCTATGGACGAGAAAGTCATGCTGGGCCACGGAAGCGGCGGCTCCATGATGAAACACATCATTGATGAGGTGTTTTTCGAGGCGTACGCAGGAGAAGAACTGCTCACGGGAAACGATGCTGCGGTGCTGAGTGTGCCCGAAGGTAGCCGTCTTTCCTTCTCTACCGATAGTTTCGTGGTAACCCCCCATTTCTTCCCTGGCGGCGATATTGGCCGCTTGGCAGTGTGCGGCACGGTAAATGACGTAGCAACTAGTGGTGCTACGCCCCTTTATCTGAGCTGCGGTTTCATTCTTGAAGAGGGGTATCCCATTGCTGATTTGAAGCGCATTTGCGCCTCTATGGCACAAGCTGCGAAAGAGGCCGGCGTACGTATTGTCACGGGCGATACGAAAGTGGTCAACCGCGGTCACGGCGATGGCGTGTTCATCAATACGAGTGGCGTGGGCGTGTTGCGCGAAGGTGTGAACCTGGGTGGCCAGTACTGCCAGCCGGGCGATAAAGTCCTGGTCACAGGCACTATGGGCGATCATGGCATTACCATTATGAGCCAGCGCGAATCGTTGAGCTTCTTCGCCGATGTGAAAAGCGATGCGGCACCGTTGAACCACCTTATTGCGAATGTGGTTGAAGCGGCACCCGATGTGCGTTGCTTCCGCGATCCTACGCGTGGCGGTCTGGCTTCCACGCTCAACGAGCTGGCGGCGCAGGCAAGCGTGGACATAACCATTGATGAGTCCGCCGTGCCCGTGCTTGATGCCGTGCGCGGCGCGTGCGAGATGCTGGGCTACGATGTGATGCAGGTGGCCAACGAAGGCAAGATGGTGTGCGTTGTTCCCGCAGCTCAGGCGCAAGCGGCTCTGGATGCCATGCATGCCAGCACGTATGGCGAAAATGCTGCCATCATCGGTGAGGTCACGCCGTCAACGGAAGGCCGTGGCAACAAGGTTTTCCTGCGCACCGCGTTCGGCAGCACCCGCGTTCTTGATATGTTAGTGGGCGAACAGCTTCCTCGCATTTGCTAAAAGTAACCGTTCCTCTGAAACTTTGCATAAATGCCAAGATACTCTTGCAAAAAAGGGCGTGTTTGGTATTTTGTGCAGCATTGCGGTTTTGCCCCGAAGAAGTTTTATGTGGATGGATTTATGAGAGAGAGGTCTTCATGGCACATCCTATTATTGATGCTGATGAGTGCATTGGATGCGGTATTTGCGTTGACGCATGCCCGAATGGCGTTCTTGAAGTAACGGGCGGTACGGTTGAGGTTGAGAACGAAGACGCTTGCGTTGCCTGCGGCGACTGCGTAGAAGAGTGCCCCATGGGCGCTATCACCGACGTAGCCGAGGACTAAATTCCCGCACTGTCGGCATTGATGCGCGAGAAGCAGAGAGCGCCGATGGAACATCGGCCGGCTTCGTGCATATGCCATCAACAACAATGAGCAAAGCTCAAAACACGAATCCCCTGACAAGCTCAGGGGATTTTCTTTTCCGCGGTGCTTTCGCGGCGCTTCTGCGGGTGACCGATTGCTCGCTCTATGGGCCGCTGCCAGTTGCCTATCTTTCATTAGCTGCATGTATTACTGTATTTTTTGCTTTGCGTACATATGAGAATCGTGCTGTATTAGGCCCAAAAAAGAAAATAGCTTTCTACCTGGGGTGATAAACTTTTCAAAGCGACTTTTTTGGAAATCTGCAACTTTTTCAAGGGACTTTTTCGTATTTAGGTAATTTTTCCAAGCGACTTTTAAGCGCGTTTCTTCCTGGGTTCGATCCGCTGCGACTCCCTGACTCTTCTTCTGCGGAGCTTTTCTTCGTTGCTGATTTGCCTTGAACGAGTATTTTATAAACCGAAAGTAACAGAATTTAAACGCGATAAAGAAACAAACTTGACAGTGCATGACTAAGATTTTATATTGACGCTAACAAAAAAAGAACTGTGCCTTTACGGTACAGAAAATCATCAGTGAAAGGACTGATAACAATGGCAAAGATTCTCGGTATTGACTTGGGCACTACCAATTCCGCGATGGCAGTTATGGAAGGCAGCACGCCTGAAATCCTGGTCAATGCGGAAGGCGATCGTACCACCCCTTCTGTTGAGGGCTTCCGTAAAGACGGCGAGCGTGTGGTAGGTAAGGCTGCAAAGAACCAGGCAGTTACCAATCCCCACAACACGGTTTCTTCCGTAAAGCGTTTCATTGGTCGTTCCTACAACGAAACTCAGGAAGAGCAGAAGACCGTTTCTTACAAGGTTGTTTCCGGTAAGGGCGGCCGTGCGGTTATCGACATTGACGGCAAGGAATACACGCCCGAAGAGATTTCCGCAATGGTGCTTCAGAAGATGAAGAACGATGCTGAAAAGCGTTTGGGCGAGACCATTGCCCAGGCTGTCATCACCGTTCCTGCTTACTTCAACGACGCTCAGCGTCAGGCAACGAAGGACGCTGGCAAGATTGCTGGTCTGGAAGTTCTGCGTATTGTGAATGAGCCGACGGCTGCTGCTTTGGCTTACGGTCTTGATAAGGTGAACAAGGACGAAAAGATTCTTGTCTTCGACTTGGGCGGCGGTACGTTCGACGTTTCCATCCTTGAGTTGGGCGATGGCGTTTTCGAAGTTGCAGCGACCAACGGCGACAACCACTTGGGCGGCGACGACTGGGATCAGCGCATCATCGACTGGCTTGCTGACAAGTTCCTGAGCGACCAGGGCGTTGACCTGCGCAAGGATCCCATGGCTCTGCAGCGTTTGAAGGAAGCTTCCGAGCGCGCGAAGATGGAGCTTTCCGCAACCAGCCAGACCAACATCAACCTGCCTTACATCACTATGGATGCAACGGGCCCGAAGCACTTGGACTACACGCTGACCCGCATTGAGTTCGAGCGCATCACGAAGGATCTGCTGGAGCGCTGCAAGGTTCCGGTAGAGAAGGCTTTGAAGGACGCCGGTATGCGTGCTGGTGAGCTGGACGAAGTCATTCTGGTTGGCGGTTCCACGCGTATGCCCGCTGTTCAGGAACTTGTTGAGCGCTTGACCGGCAAGAAGCCGAACATGTCCGTGAACCCCGATGAGGTTGTTGCAATGGGCGCGGCTGTTCAGGGCGGCGTTTTGTCTGGCGACGTTGAAGGCATTGTTCTTCTGGACGTCACCCCGCTTTCCTTGGGCGTTGAGACTTTGGGCGGCGTCATGACCAAGATGATTGATCGTAACACCACCATTCCTGCGCGTAAGACGGAGATTTATTCCACCGCTGCCGACAACCAGACCGCTGTTGAGATTCACGTTCTGCAGGGCGAGCGTCCTATGGCGGCCGACAACAAGACGCTGGGTCGCTTCCAGCTGACCGGCATTCCTGCTGCTCGTCGTGGCGTTCCTCAAATTGAGGTTACGTTCAACATTGACTCCAACGGCATTGTGAACGTTTCCGCTAAGGATTTGGGCACGGGCAAGGAACAGCAGATTACCATCAGCGGCTCCACGGCTCTGTCCGATGACGAAGTTGATCGTATGGTGAAGGACGCCGAGGCTAACGCCGAAGCCGATGCAAAGCGCAAGGAAGAAGTTGAGGTTCGCAACAACTGCGACAGCTTGGCCAACGCAACCGAGCAGACCATCAGCGAAATTGGCGACAAGCTTCCCGAAGATATCAAGAAGGATGCTCAGGATGCCATCGCCGAGGCACGTAAGGCCCTGGAAGGCACTGACCTTGACGAGATCAAGGCTGCTCAGGAGAAGCTGCAGCAGGCTGGTTACAAGCTGGCTGAAGTTGCTTACTCCACCGAGCAGGCACAGGGCGGCGCTGCAGGTGCTGCAGGTGCAGCTCAGGGCGGCAATGATGACGGCCCCATTGAAGCTGACTACGAAGTTGTTGACGACGACGAGAAATAAGAGCTTGTACGGTAGGTGTATGGATTATGACTGAAAAAGTTGAAAATACCGATCAGCGTGATGCTGGATTCCCTCCTAACCCCAGCACCGCTGCCGCTCAGGAAACCTCCGAGCCGCAAGGCTCGGAGGCGGCGGCAACCGACAATGCTGCAACCGATGAGGAAGCCGTTTTGGAAGAGGCGGAAGAGGTTCTTTCCGCAGTTTCCGAGCTTGAAGCCGCAAAGGCCGAGATTGAAGAGCTGAAGGAAAAGTACCTGCGTCTTCATGCTGAATGGGATACGTATCGTCGCCGTATGAACGAACAGCGCGAAGAGGATCGCAAGCGTGCCACCGAAAAGCTGGTGGACAACATGATTCCGATTCTTGACGACTTTGAGCGCACCATTGATTACGGCACGAATAACGGCGAAGCGGGTATGCTCGATGGCACCAAGGCCGTGCTGAACAAGCTGATTGACGCTTTGGGCAAGAGCGGCGTTGAGGTTCTGAACCCCGAAGGCCAGGCGTTTAACGCGCTTGAGGCTCAGGCTGTTCAGATGATCCCCGACCCAAGCGTTCCCGACGAAACGGTTGCGCAGGTATTCCAAAAGGGATACCGCATGGGTACGAAGGTGCTGCGTCCTGCTATGGTGGTTGTCACCAGTGGTGGACCGAAGCGCGAGGCAGAAGAGTAATGGTCTATCAGGGCTTTTGCCCCGAAAGCACTACGAATAAACGTAAACTTACGGGGCGAGCGGTGTATGCTCGCCCCTGTTATTAGGAGATTGGATAACATGGCCGCAACTCCCGACTATTACAAGATGCTGGGTGTGGCGCGCGATGCCACGCCTGAGCAGATTAAAAAGGCGTATCGCAAGCTTGCGCGAGAGTATCATCCCGACGCGGGCGGCGATGAAGAGAAATTCAAGGATGTAAACGAAGCGTATGAGGTTCTAAGCGACGAGAAGAAGCGCAAGCTGTACGACCAGTACGGAACCGCGAACGAGAATCAGATTCCAGGTGCTGGTTTTAGCGGATTCGGTGGCGTGGGCGATGCATTCAGCGGCTTTGGCAGCTGGGCTGAGATTCTGGATAGCATTCGCAAGGGCGAAGGTGCCTTTGGGACGAACTGGGACTTTGGCCAAGGCGGTCGCTCAGGCGGCGGAAACGCGTATTCCGGCTTCAGCGGATTCGGTGGCTTCGGCGGTTTTGGCGGTGCCGCACAACAGCAAGGCGGCTGCGGTGGCGGCTGCGGCGGTGGATCGTGTGCCCCCGAGAAGGGCAAGGATATTACCGTTACGCTGAAAATCAGCTTTGACGAGGCATTTTCCGGCGCCGAGAAGAAAGTGACGCTGCGCACCTCGGTTTCGCAAGAGAAGCAAACGATGGTCGTGAAAGTCCCCGCCGGCGTAACCGATGGCAAACGCTTGCGTTACCGCGGCAAGGGAATGCCGGGGCCGGGCGGCAACGGCGATTTGCTGGTGACGTTGGCCATTCAGCCGCATCCGTACTTCGAGCGCGATGGCGCGGACGTGATTGTGAACACGCCCATTTCGCCGGCCGAAGCGGCATTGGGTGCAAGCATTGTGGTGCCCACGCCGGGCGGTGCAAAGGTGCGTGTGAGAGTTCCCGCCGGTTCGCAATCGGGGCAGGAACTGCTGGTGAAAGGCAAGGGTGCGCCGCGCATGAAGGGCGATGGCTCAGGTGACCTGCGTATTCACTTGATTATCACGCTGCCGGAGAAACTGAATGAACAGCAGCGTAAGGCAATGGAAGATTACTTGGCAGCAACGAAGGAAGATGTACGAGTATGGCAGTAAACGACAGAAATAGACCGGTCTACATGATTGGCGTTGCCGCTGAACTTGCTGGCGTGCATCCTCAAACGTTGCGTACGTACGAGCAAAAGGGCCTGGTCACACCCCAGCGCACGAGCGGTAACACACGTATGTATTCTCAGGCGGACATTGAGCGCTTGGAATTCATCAACGAGCTTACCAGCGAAGGCATCAACTTGGCGGGCGTCATTCGCATTCTTGACTTGCAAGGACGCTTGGATGACCGCGATGCAGAAATTGATGATTTGCATCGCCGCGTTCGCCGCCTGGCCGACCGCGTGCATGAGCTGGAAACGCGCGAGTCCGTGAGCACGCTGGTGTCCGACACGGCTATCATTCGTTATTTGCCTTAGAACCATACGCGGGCATAGCGGGTTTGATGGCCGGATGGTCTTTTCGCGAACCCACAGCTCGCGCAACTGAAGTTTTATGGAGCATTTCGTTTTCCCTGATAGGAGGATAGCTTTATGAACATGGGTAATTTGCAGAAATTGGCTCTAACGGCGCAGGAAGCGCTGCAGGAGACCATGGGCATTGCCTCGGACGCGGAAAGCGCCCAGGCGGAGCCGATTCATATGCTCAAAGCGCTTCTGACGCGCGGCGAGAATAACATTACGGCCATCATCAAGCGCATTGGCGCCGATCCGTCCTCGCTTTTAGTGAACGTAGACGACGAGATCATCCGCATGCCTAAGCAGTCTGGTGGTTATATGGGCATGCAAGGTGTGCCTGGTCAGGCGCTTATGACGGTGTTGGACAACGCGGTGAAAGCCGCCGAAAAGCTGGGCGATAGCTACGCGACTACCGAGCATCTGCTCATCGCGCTTTCCGAGGATAAAACGGCAGCGGGTCGCTTGCTTACCGCGGCGGGTGTAACGCGCAAGAACATCGAAGCCGCTTATGAGGAACTCCGTGGCGACACACGCGTTACCGATCAAACGGAGAAAGCCGAGTTCGAGTCGTTGGAGAAGTACGGCCAGAACCTTACGCAGCAGGCGCGCGAAGGCAAGCTTGACCCGGTAATCGGCCGTTCCGAAGAGATTCGCCGTACCATTCAGGTGCTTTCGCGTCGTACCAAGAACAATCCGGTGCTCATCGGCGAGCCGGGCACGGGCAAGACGGCAATTGTCGAGGGCCTGGCGCAGCGTATTGTGGCGGGCGACGTTCCTACCACGTTGCGCGACAAGGACATTATCTCGCTTGACCTGGGCGCAATGATGGCGGGCGCGAAGTATCGCGGCGAATTCGAGGATCGTCTGAAGGGTGTTTTGCGCGAAGTGAAGCAGTCCGAAGGTCGCATCATCCTGTTCATCGACGAGCTGCATACCATTGTTGGTGCAGGTGCAGGCGGCGACAGCTCTCTGGACGCGGGCAACATGCTTAAGCCGGCACTGGCGCGTGGCGAACTGCATGCTATTGGCGCCACAACGCTTGACGAGTACCGCAAGTACATCGAGAAAGATGCCGCATTGGAGCGTCGTTTCCAGAAGGTGTACATCAGCGAGCCTACCGTGGAAGACACCATCGCTATTTTGCGTGGCCTGAAGGAGAAGTACGAGATTCATCACGGCGTGCGCATCAAGGATAGCGCGATTGTGGCTGCTGCCGAGCTTTCGAACCGCTACATTACCGACCGCTTCCTTCCCGATAAGGCAATTGACCTGATGGATGAGGCGGCAAGCCGTTTGCGCATTGAGATTGACAGCATGCCGGAAGAGGTTGACCTGGCTGAACGCAAGCTCACGCAGATGCAAATCGAAGAGCAGGCGCTTATGAAGGAAACCGACGAGGCATCCAAGGAGCGTTTGGAGAACCTGCGTCGCGAGATTGCAACCGCAAAGGATTTGCTGGATGCGCGCAAGGCGGAATGGAAAAACGAGAAGGACGTTATCGAGAACGTTGCGTCTATCAAGGCAGACTTGGAGGCGGCGCAAAACGAAGAGGAAAAGGCCATGCGCGAAGGCGATTTGTCGCTGGCTTCCGAGATTCGTTACGCGCGCATCCCTGGCTTGAAGAAGCAGCTGGCCGATGCCGAGAGCGTTCTAAATGAGCGTCAAAAAGACGGCGCTATCCTGAAAGAGGAAGTGTCCGAGGACGAGATTGCCGAGGTCGTTTCCGCATGGACGGGTATTCCCGTGCAGAAGATGATGCAGGGCGAAATGCAGAAGCTTGCCGACTTGGAAGATAAGCTGCATGAACGCGTTGTTGGTCAGGACGAGGCTGTTTCCGCAGTTGCAGGCGCAATTCGTCGTAGCCGTGCTGGACTTTCCGACCCGAACAAGCCCATTGGCAGCTTCCTGTTCCTGGGTCCCACGGGCGTGGGCAAAACCGAGCTTGCAAAGGCGCTGGCCGAGTACCTGTTCGACAGCGAGCGCAACATGGTGCGTATCGACATGTCCGAGTACATGGAGAAGTTCAGCGTGCAGCGCTTGATTGGCGCACCTCCGGGATACGTGGGATATGACGAAGGCGGTCAGCTTACCGAGGCCGTGCGTCGTAAGCCGTATTCGGTGATTTTGCTGGATGAGATCGAGAAGGCGCATCCGGATGTGTTCAACATCTTGCTGCAGGTGCTTGACGATGGCCGCTTGACCGATGGTCAGGGCCGCGTGGTGAGCTTCAAGAACGCGGTCATCATCATGACCAGCAATATTGGCAGCCAGTTCATGCATTCCGAGGAAAAGGAAGGCGAGACGCTGGAGGATTTGGCAAAGCTGAGCCCCGATGCCATGGCGAAGCGCATGGCGGAGTTCCAGCGCAAGGTGGAAGATGCGCTGCGCGGTACGTTCCGTCCCGAGTTCTTGAACCGTATCGACGAAGTGATCACGTTCCATGAGTTGAGCATTTCCAACATGGAGCCTATCGTTGACCTGCAGCTCAACGCCGTGCGCAAGCGCTTGGCGGATCGCCGCATTACGCTGGATGTCACGCCGGCCGTGTTGCAGCAGCTGGCAATCGACGGCTTCGATCCTATGTACGGCGCACGGCCGTTGAAGCGCCTGGTCCAGAAAGAGATTGTGGACCGCATTGCTGCGAAGGCGGTTACGGGCGAGCTGCGTGACGGGTCTCACGTGTTCTTCGACATTGATGACACGGGCGATTACCAGTGCCGCGTTGAAGAGCCCATCGACTACGATAGCTTGCTGTCGTAGGGGTGTGACGGCTGCGCCATGGCGCAACGGGCACGATTCCACTGATGGTGGCGTGATGCTGCTGACGTGATGCGGTGTTGCCGGCGGTACGATGCAACATGCAATAAGGGCGCGTGCTGGGGAGCAATCCCTGGCGCGCGCCTTTTTCATGTTGACAAATTACCCCACCTTTTGTCAACAAGGTGAAAAAGTGACGGGGTCTTTTTTCACCTTTTTCGCGTTTGCGGTGATGCTGGTGGAGAAGGAGGTGCCAGCTGCTTCCTATTCTTGCTGTTCGCGCCCTTTTCTCAGATGCTTTTGCTCGGATGAATGCGATGCGTGGTTTCCTGTATGTTGGCCCACGGCGCCATGCTCATCAGGGGAAACGCCATGTTCCTCAAGGGCGTCGTGAATTTCGCGCATGGTCATGTCTGAACATCTGTCCAACGTGTAGGCGGGGTCTTCTTCTATCAAACGACAGGCGGCAAGATAGCGCCCTACGCCCATGTTTGCGTTTTGAGCTGCAGCGTGATCTTCGCTGCTGGCGCGTGAACAGCGAGCGGCACAAGGCAGCGCGGCAAAGTAATCCTCGCTTGCGGATTGCAGCGAAGTTGCTTGCTGTTCATTGCCGCATACCACGCTGAACTGAGCAAACGATGTTTCACTGACATAGGGATCCAGCGCGCCGCTTGCGGTAAGCCGCTCAAGGGACGTTTCGTAGTCAATGTCGGTAAGCGAAATTCCCTGCTTGGAAAGCGAGTCGAGTACGGTTTTTCCGTCATCGTTGATGCCTTCTGCGGACAGGACCGTTCCAAAGCGGTTGATTTGCAGCTCAAGCGAAGGGTTGATGTCGATGTCAACGTAGGCGGTTGTGCGATTGAAGGCGGTGAACATGCCCACAGCTGCAACCAAGAAGCACGCCGCTGCAGCGATTCCCGCATAGCGCAGTACGCTGATGCGTTTGCACTGATTACGGGGCAATTTTGCTTCTGCATGGGGAACGTTTGCGGTTTCGTTTGTAGCGCGGTCATGCGTTGCGCCCGATGCATTCTCGCCTTCGGGGCGTTCTGCGTTTTGAAACGCCAGGATATGCGCGAGCGTGCGCTTGTTCAAGTCGGCGGGTGGCTGCAGCTCGTTGAAGGCTTTCTGCACGAGTTTTTCGGGATTATTCATTTGAGCGCCTCCTTGAGCTGGGATTTTCCGCGGGAAATCCATGAGTAAACCGTGTTGACGGGGGCATTGAGCAGGGCGCTTATTTCGGGCGCGGAGTAGCCTTCGACCAGCGACAAGTACAGCGGCGTGCGGGGCGGATCGTCCAAATTGCGCAGAGCATCAAGCGCCATGCTTGTTTCAGATGCGGGCTGTAGCGCGGGGTCGTTTTGCGCAGGATTGTGGCGTGGATCCTTGGGGTCGATAGACGAGTTCTTTCGCTCAGCGCGTTTGAGGGCGTCTTTGCACACGTTTGCGGTCACGCGCAGAAGCCATGCTTTTTGGTGCTCTTCGTTTTGGAATGCGGTGGAGTCAGCCAGTGCATACTTGAGGAAAGTCTCTTGATAGGCGTCTTCAGCATCGGCTGAACAGGGGAAATAAAGACAGCAAGCCCTCCACACGGCTTTCCCGTGCAATTTAAGGGCTTGCTCTATGTCATGCGTGTCGCGCACAGTTAACGGCAGTTCCTTGCGTGGATGCCGTGACCCGCGCCTGCGCCTGCGCCGTTGCCGGTTCCATCGCAGCTGTCAGCGTCACAGCCCACACCCGTGCCTGCGCCGTTGCCGGTGCCATCGTGGGCGCGCAGATGCTGGCCGGTGCCATTGCAGGTGTTGCTGCCGTATCCCTGCCCAGCGCATTGCCTGTTCGGGCATGCGTCGGCGCGGTTGTCGCAGATGCCGTCGCCGTCTTCATCAACAAATGCATTTTGACCTGCGTATTTTCCTTGAGCGCATGTTTCTGGCGCCGGGCATGCGCCTTGAGTGCGGTACTGTCCGCCCGCGTTGCCCGTTGCCAAAGCAACGCCTGGTATCGCGAGTGCTGCTACTAGAGCGGTCGCTGCTAGTGCGGCAAGAACCTTTTTCGTCTTCATGGGGAAATCCTTTCCGTTCGTTTCAGCCTACATAATGAATACGAATAAGCAAAGGGAATCCTTGCAAAGATTTTCGTTTTTTTGTTGACAAATTACCCCACCTTTTGTCAACAAGTGCGGTGCAATCTGATCTTCCCTTGCTTTATGTTATGCAAACATATAATATGTTTGCATAAAACAATGAGAAGGAGAAAGAAGGGAAAGGGGTCGCTATGCCGCAAACATCACTTTACATGGACGATGCCACCATGGAGCTTATCCGCGCAGAATCGGCGCGCCGCGGCGTGTCGCTTTCTCGTTTTATTGCAGGCGCTGTCAGCAATTATGCGAATCATGTAACCGGGGGCTGGCCTGCTGGTTACTGGGAAAACGTCTATGGTTGCTTAAGCGATGAAGATGCCGAAGCGATGGGTGCTGCTCTTGAACTTGGTGCGTCCAACAATGCGCTGGATACATCTTTGGACGATGATTGCACTTGGTTTTGCGGGGAGGCGTAATGTACATTCTTGATACGTGCGTTTGCATTGAATTGATGCGCGGACGCCTTCCTTATACGGCGGAGATCATGAAGCAGGCATGCTCCGAATCGTTTCGCATTCCCTTTATTGTTGAGGCAGAACTGCTGGTGGGAGCCGAGAAGAGTCGTCATCCGCGAAAAACAAAACTGTGTGTGGAGCAATTCTTGGAACCATTTCAGCGTATTGGTTTCGACTCCAATTGCGCTCGCGCTTATAGTGGAATTCGGGCGTATCTTGAACGCAAGAGAATGAAAATCGGCCCCAATGATTTGTTGATTGCATCCATTGCCGCTGCCAATAATGCGACTTTGATAACGGCGAATGTGCATGAATTCACGCGAGTACCTGGATTGCGCGTTGAAAATTGGGAAGAAGTTGCCCTTTAGCCGACGCATTCGCCTTGCTTTTGCCTGCGAGCTGCCGCGCTCATGCGGTTCGTGCGCGATTGTTGGCACCCGTTGTGCGGGTGCTTCAAAGATTGCCTGCGCGCTGCCGTTCTCGTGCGGCCCGTGCGCGATTGTTGACAAAAGGTGGGGTAATTTGTCAACAAAGGCGGTGCGGGCGGCACAGATGGTGCGGGCGGTGCTGACCATCTGCGCCTTCTGCGTCATTTACTGGTTCTGTCTGCGTATTTGCGGGCGCAACGCTTATAATACGTGCCATGAAAAGAAGAGCTCGACATACTATGGCCGTTGAACGCATCAAGCCTGCTGAAGGGGTGTGCATTGTCATGCTGTTTTTAGCGGCGCTTTTGGTGGTGCTATGGGTTGTCTTTATTGCCGTGCGTTTGGTGTTGGTGTAAGCGCAGATGGTTGAGGCGAAATAAGTATGTGGCAGCGATTCTCCCTGCAAGACGTTCGCATTATTGGGCATTATTTGGGCGTGCTCATTATGGTGTCGTCGGTTATGTATTTCATTCCGTTTCTTATGGCGCTTGTGCTGCAAGAATGGGAGCCGGCTTCGCGCTACCTGTTTACCGGCGGCCTGAGCTTGGTTGTTGGCGGCGCGCTGCGCATGCTCTATTTGAACCCGCGTCGTTTGTCTCGTCAACAAGCGTTGGCGGTAACGGGCCTGGTCTGGATTGTGCTGGCGTTCATCGCCACCATTCCCCTGTATTATTCGGGGCATTTTGCTTCGTATGCCGATGCGCTTTTCGATGC
>CAKTVK010000010.1 GCA_934623455.1 uncultured Eggerthellaceae bacterium
TCGGACTCATCCGAACGCGTTCGGGTCAGTTCGAGAACAAAACGCAAGTGTTCGGATGAACTTGCAAATTAACTTCTACCAAGCGACAAACACACTTTTGTGGATAAAAGCCCATAACGGCCCATAATGTGAAAAATGGCGCATAATATGAAGTTCGAACTAAAGGGCACCGCGCCCACCGCCGATTGGAGGATTTCCATGAGTGTAAAAATGAACATTCCCTTTTCTCCCCCCGATATTTCCGAAGACGAAATAAACGAAGTTGTTGACACGCTGAAAAGCGGCTGGATTACCACTGGTCCCAAAACGAAAGAGCTCGAACGTCAACTGCGTGACTACACGGGAGCCGCTGGGCTCGCAACGTTTTCAAGCGCTACGTGTGCGCTTGAATCCATTCTGCGCCTGCTTGAAATCGGCCCGGGCGATGAAGTCATCGTGCCCGCGTACACGTACACCGCTTCTGCCTCGCCCATTGTTCACGTGGGCGCCACTCCCGTTATCGTTGACATCCAAAACGATTCCTTTGAGATGGATTACGATGCCATGAGCGCCGCCATCACCAGCAAGACGAAGGCGGTTATCCCTGTTGACCTGGGCGGAACGCTGTGCGACTTTGACCGCATTTACGACATCCTGGAGCAGAAAAAGAACTTGTGGCACCCGAAAGCAGGTTCCAAGCAAGAGCTTTTCGATCGCATGATCCTTATCACCGATGACGCTCACGCGCTGGGCGCAAGTTATAAGGGAACCATGGCAGGCAACATCGCCGACTTCTCCACGTTCAGCTTCCATGCCGTGAAGAACTTCACTACCGCAGAAGGTGGCGCGCTTTCTTGGCGTGCGATTCCCGGCCTTGATAACGACGCGTTCTATCATGAGACCATGCTCATGCAGCTCCACGGGCAAAGCAAAGACGCGCTGAGCAAAAACAAAGCGGGCGCATGGGAATACGACGTGGTCTTTCCCGGTTACAAGTGCAACATGACCGACATCCAGGCTGCTATCGGGTTGGCTCAGCTGCGTCGCTACCCGGGCATGCTTGAGCGCCGCAAGCAGATGATCGAAGCGTATGAAGAGAAGCTTTCCGCATACGACCTGGAGTTTCTTGACCATTACACCGAACAGAAGCATTCGTCGGGCCACTTGATGATTACGCGCCTTACGGGAAAATCCATGGAGTTCCGCAATCTGCTCATTCAACGCATGGCAGAAGAAGGCGTAGGCACAAACGTCCATTACAAGCCGTTGCCGCTGCTTTCCGCGTATGCGAATCTGGGTTTCGATATCAAAGATTATCCCAATGCGTACGCGCATTTCGCGAACGAAATCACGCTGCCGCTGAATACGCGCATGACCGATGAAGAGCTTGCTTATGTTTGCGACACGTTTGCGCGTTGCTATGACCAGCTCGTAAAAGGAGGCGTGGAATAATTCCCACGCCCCAAGCAGTTTCTATTTGATTGTCTTTACTAATTCGGGACGTCTCCCCTGAGGCGTCCCGAATCATTTTTCCTCTTATTACAAAAGACTATCGCTCAAGCGTCTGCGAGCGTCTACTTCATTTCCGCAACAACGCACGTGATAAGCTTGCAGAAATCAGCAGAGCACGCATTCGCGACTTCGAACACTTCAACATCGTTCGGCGAAGCGTTCTCAACACCGCACGCCATATTGCTGCAAAGCGACATGCCCAAAACGCGCATACCCACGTGACGCGCCGCAATCACTTCTTCGCACACGCTCATGGCAACGGTGTCGGCGCCCCAGGCGCGAAACGCACGGATCTCGGCCGGCGTCTCAAAGCTTGGTCCCAAAAGACCCAGGTAGACGCCTTGGTGGACGGGAATGCCTTCCCTGTCGGCAATGCTTTGCGTCAAAGCACGCAACTCAGGATCGTACGCATCAAGCATGCTAAAGAAACGGAAGGCAATTTGATCAGGTTCAATGCCCACAATGGGATTGCGCCCCGTGAAATTGATGTGATCGGTCATGATGCAGAAATCGCCCACATGGTAAGACGCGTTGATAGCACCTGCGGCATTTGTGGTGATAAGCGTCTGAATGCCCAGCTCGTGCATAACCCAAATGGGAAACGCCACTTGTTGCGCCGTGTTGCCCTCGTAACCATGCAAGCGCCCTTGCATGGCAAGCACGCATTTTCCACCCAATTCACCGCATACAAAGCGGCCCACATGACCCGTACAGGTGGAAGTCTTCATGAAGGGAACATCCGCAAAGGGAATGAAAACCGGCTGCTCGATTTGCTCTGCCAGTGGACCCAAACCCGAACCTAAAACAATACCCACTTCAGGCGTGCGTCCATCAAGTCGCGTGCGGATAAGTTGCGCCGCAACCGTGATTTTCTCTTTCAGCGTGTATGCATTCGTTGTCATAAATAGTTCCTTTCTTGCGCCCGCCCCGCGGGCTTACGTAGCTCGACCTTAAAAGAAGCGCGCATTCGCTAACAGGTATCGGCCCGAAACGCCTGATGCACCCGCAAAAACGTTTAAAGCGAAAAGTAATTCATCTGCTCATTTTACTATCGATTCGGCCACTTGGTCAGTCTCGTAACCAGCGCTGCGCGCCAATAAGATACGCGGCCGCCCCGCCAAATCGCGCACGATTTCACCTTGCACGAAACCATTCTGCAAAGCAAGCTCTTTTGCCTGCTCAAGACACGTTTCATGCAGCTCAACGGCATACACGCCACCTGGCTTCAGCGCACGTGCCGCCCACTGAGTAAGCGGACGGAACAGCTCCAAGCCATCCGCACCGCCATCAAGTGCCAACGCGGGTTCAAAAGCGGTCACTTCCCTATCAAGCGTGTCCAAAACGGCGGTAGGAATGTAAGGGGGATTCGAGATAACCAGGTCAAACGTACCCATAAACTCAGCGGGCACCGCCTGGCCCAAGTCTCCCTGGAAAAGCGAAACGCGCTGGTCAAGACCAAGATTTTCCACGTTTTCACGCGCAAGCTCCAACGCATCGGCAGAAATATCGGTTGCAACAACGCGGCATTCGGGGCGTTCATACGCAAGCGAGCACGCAATGCAACCGCTTCCCGTGCAAATGTCGGCTGCCAAAAACGGCTCATCTGTCGGCAGGGCAGCAAGTGCTTCACTGACCAGCACTTCTGTTTCCGGGCGCGGAATCAAAATGCCTTTGCGCACCTTCACGTCAATGTGCCTGAATCCCACTTCGCCCACGATGTACTGAAGCGGCTCGCCCGCACCGCGACGCGTCACGTATTCGCGCAGCACATCGCGCTCGGCATGCGAAAGCGGCTTGTCGTAATCGGCGTAAATCTGCACACGCGACAAACCTGTAACCGCAGAAAGGAGCCATTGTGCGGACAAGCGCGGGTTCGTATCCCCCTTGCGCTCCAGATACCCCTGGGTCCATTCCAATGTTGTGCGTATCGTCCACAAATCGGGCACCGCCAACCCCCTTGCATAAAAAACGGGAAGCCGCCGTTTCGCGACTTCCCCGAATGAAACGATTGAAAAATCCTAGTTGATTGAGCTTTCTAGCTTGCGCGCGCGATCGGCTGCCTGCAAGGCCGTAATGACATCCTGCAAGCCATCACCCAGCAAAACGCTGTTGTATGTGCTGTTAAAACCAATGCGGTGGTCGGTCACGCGGTCCTGCGGGGCATTGTACGTGCGAATCTTCTCTGCGCGCGCACCCGTACCAATCTGCGCCAAACGCTGAGCGCCTTCTTCTGCCTGCTGCTCGGCCAGCATCTTCTCGTACAAACGAGCACGCAGGACAGCCATAGCCGCAATCTTGTTTTGCAGCTGCGACTTCTGGTCCTGAGACTGCACGACCAAACCCGTGGGAAGGTGCGTGATGCGCACAGCAGAGTCCGTGGTGTTGACGCACTGGCCACCAGGGCCGCCCGCGCGGAACACGTCGACGCGAATGTCGGTTGCTTCGTTGATTTCGATATCAACTTCATCGGCTTCGGGCAAGACGGCAACCGTTGCGGTAGACGTCTGAATACGGCCCTGGCTTTCCGTTTTCGGCACGCGCTGAACGCGATGAACGCCCGACTCGAACTTCATCACGGAATAAACCTTGTCGCCCTTAACCTTGAATTCGACTTGCTTGTAGCCGCCCGCGTCCGAGGGAGAGGCGTCCAGCATCTCGATCTTCCATTTCTGGGACGAGCAGAAACGATCGTACATCTTGAACAGGTCGCCCGCGAAGATAGCGGCTTCATCACCACCTGCCGCAGCGCGAATCTCAACGATGATGTCCTTCTCATCTGCCGGGTCACTGGGAATAAGCATGAACTTGATGTCTTCCTCGATGGCGGGAAGGCTCTCTTCGATGGAAGCGATTTCCTCCTGCGCGAATTCCTTCATGTCCGGGTCGGAAAGCATGAGCTTCGCTTCTTCCAAGTCATCGCACGCGCGAATGTAATCGGCCGCGCGCTCCGCCAGGGGGCGTTGCGTGGCATATTCTTTCGCCAGGCGGTTGTATTCTTTCTGGTCGGACAGAACGTCCGGGTCGCCCATCTTGGCCTCAAGGTCCTCGAAGGCAGAAATTATCTTCTCAAGCTTATCGCGCATGGATATCTTCCTTAAATGTCATATGCTCGTGAAACGCGCCCCATCATAGGCGCTCGATTTTTGCAACCATATATTGTAGCAGATTCCATCCGTAAAGAAATGCGCGCGGGCAACCCGATTTCACTAGACCCTTCAAATCCACGTAATAAACAGCAAGTTCGTGAGATTTGCAAAGCAAAATTAAAGAACCAGAAGGGCTTATGCCTCCACGAACTCGCGCAGACGCTCGATAGGCTGCGCACCCATGGTCTGACGCAGCGGCTTGCCATCTTCGAACAAAATAAGCGTGGGAACGGCGCTCACACCAAACGCACCCGCAACATCGGGGCAAACGTCCACATCAACAGAGTACACCGTAAGTTGACCGGCTTTCTCTTCCGCTAGCTGATCCACCAGCGGCGCAAGCATGCGACACGGACCGCACCACACGGCAGAGAAGTCCACCAGAATGCGACCTTTTCCCGAAAGAACGGAATCTTTGAATTGCTGAGACGTGATTGATTCAACCATAACTGCCTCCTGAACTATTACTTGGTCTGAATAAAATTACCCATACGTATCAAAATCAAGAACGCTGCTACGCGGCCCCAGCACGAACACACCGCAGCAGCTTCACGCATGCGCAATCACGATTCCATTGTATTCCCTTACAAGTAATTTACCTTGCGGCAATCCAACGGTGTGGCAACAGATTCGGCATAATGCACATTCCTTTCGCGCAAAGAGCTGCGCCGGCAAGCTATAATGACGTACGAACAACAAGCGTCACGCTTACGACGCAGATAAAAGACAGGAGCACGCCATGCAGACCTCCGAACAAAATGAGCCCATCGCCACCGCAAACGAAACATCAAGCGAAGCGACGGGCGAAAAAACGTATCGCTACCAAACTCCTGCTTGGCTGGGTGCCGCCATTACCCCGTGCAATCTGGTGCTTGAAGGCGGGGCCATGCGCTGTCAATTCACCGCAGGCGTTCTTGATTTCTGGATGGAAAAGAAGTTCTTTCCGCAGCTCATCGTAGGAACATCAGCCGGCGCGCTCACCGGATCATGCTATGCGGCGGGTCTTTTGGGCCGCAGCTGTTTCCTGAACCTGAAATACTGCGACGACCCGCGCTACCTGTCCATGAAAAGCTTCGCCCTTACTGGCAATGCGTATGGACGCGACTTCGCCTTTGACAAAGTGCCGCACGAACTTGATCCGCTTGATTCCGCCGCCTACAACGACTCCCCTGTCCGCGTTGTTGCCGTGAGCAGCAATTTGGAAACAGGCGAGGCAGATTATCACGAAATCACGGATTACGAAAAGGACACGCCGTATCTTATTGCCACTTCGAGTATGCCGCTTGTGAGCCAAATCGTGGAAGTCGATGGCAAAAAGCTGCTCGACGGCGGACCTTGCGACAGCGTGCCGCTGGATTACTCGCTGGCCACGGGAACAAAAAAGCAGATTGTGGTGCTTACGCAAGCCGCTGGCTACAAAAAGCAACCTAACAAGCTCATGGCGCTCATGCGCACCGTCTACGGCGACTACCCGTTTTTCTGTGAGCGCGTGGAACACCGCCACTACGAGTACAACCGCCTGTACCGCCGCTTGCAACGCGAAGCAGACGAGGGCAACATCTTCCTTATTCGTCCACAGAAAGCCGTGGAAATCGACCACATGGAGCGCGACCCCGAAAAGCTGCTCGACTTGTACGAACAAGGCTACGAACAGGCCATGGAGACATGGAGCGCGCTACAGGAATACCTGGCAAAGCCATAGCGAGCACCGCGCCCGATGCTTTTCAGGGCGCTGGAGCAACCCGCGCGCCGGAAGCCTTGGAGCCTTGCGGGCCTCGGGCTGCCCGATGCCCTAAGACCTTCCCGGGATTCCTAGGCACCAGAGCTGCCCGATGTCCCGGTACCTTCCATGGCCCCCTGGTGCTGCGACCGCTGCTTTCCCATGCGCAGCCTACCGCCACTTTCCAAGCCCTGAACGCCGCCTCAAACTGCGACGTTTAGTCTTTATGGGCCACACTCGGAATGTTTTGCAACTCGAAACGATAACGCTGCTCAACTTCGGGGTACTTCTCGTGATCAACTTCGGACAAGAAAAGCTCAAGCGGACGAACCCACAAGGAACAATCGCCGTAAAGCTTTCGGTATACAACAAGCTCTTCATCGGTCTCCGAATGACGCGCAACGTCCTCGACAAGATACAAATCGCCCTTGAAATGCCGATAGATTCCCTTGATTTTCAATTCGCGCATATACATGTCTTTCGAACAACTTCCTTATTTTTATCCTGAATAAAGTATACCTTGAACGCACGGAATACCGAACAGCACGTATAATTCGGGTTGCATTCACCGTTTCAAAGTTAGGAGACATTGTGGTTAAAAAGCTTAAAGGATTTGACGAGATTAACCCTTGGGATCTTACGGAAAACGTGATCAAGGCCATTGGCAAAGACTACATGGAGCTTGTCATGGGCAACCCCACCACGGGCGCAAACGCCATGACGGCTGCGTGGGGCGGCTTGGGCGTTATGTGGAATGTGCCCGTAGCGTTTGCAGTGGTGCGTGGCGAAAAATACCGCTACTCTCGCCACCTGATGGACCAAGAACCCCTGTTCACCGTTGATTTCTTGGGCGACGAACACAACAAGGCGAAAACATATCTGGGTACAGCGCACGGCTGGGATGACCCGCATAAAATCGAATCGGCTGGTCTGCACACCGGCTGGTGCGGCGTTGATTTGGCCCACGATGAGAAAATCGGCCTGGGCGAACACGTGCATACGCCGTTCATTGAGGAATCGCGTCTGGTTCTTGTTTGCGAGAAGATTTGCGAGCAGGAGCTTCCCCGCGAATGCTACAAAGACAGCGCCTTATGGGAGCGTTGGTACACCACGCAAGATCAGCATCGCCTTTACATTGCCGAGATTAAAGCGGCATTTGCAAAGAGCAACTAGCATGAGCGAAGCGCAGAAGGCTCGCACGTAACGCACGTAAAAGCGCCGATAAGCGCCGCGCAAACGAGCGCAACAGCAAAACGGGGGATGTCCAGTTGGCATCACCCGTTTTCGTCTTATTATTTTTTCTTGGGACTTATTCTTCGCCTTTGTAGGCAGCAATGGCTCTTGAAAGAGCGCGGACAAACGCCTCGGCTTCTGCAACGTCATCAAACACCATCGTTTGATCATCCTTCATGGAAACGCCGAAACGCCCATCTAAAACAGGAAGTTTAACGCCACGATCAAAGCTTACGCGATGAACAAGGTATCTTTCTATAGGCATGACACACCTCTCTACTCTACAAGAGATATGCTACTGCAAAGCGCGCGCGGCAGCGCACGAAGGCATAAATGTTTATCAATAGGAAACAAAACGTTCGTGTTATTTCCTAATAGAGCAAGACCGCGCGCAACATCGCGCATGGTCGAAGCCTTGGGCTCGGTGGGTGCGAATGCAGGCGCAAGACCCGCCGCGATGTTCGTGCGTTAGGCGCAATACAGGCCAACGTCCTCCAGCACCTCTTCCAAGATATCCGCATCAAGCGTGGTATCCAGCGACAACGTTTTCGCCGTCATGTTCACCTGCACATTTTTGATTTCAGATTCTTCCGACAGTTGCTTGACCAGCAGTTTCTCGCATCCATCGCAATGCACTTGCTCTTTGCATGTTTGGCAACGGTAATACGTGATACGCATATCCATAACTTCTCTTAGCCTCTCTCAAAATTGCTCGCGAAGGACAATGCACGGTCTTTACGCGCACCTTATTGCTGCCGCCCACCTTTTGCAAGCCGCAAATCTACAGCCGGAAAACACCGCGTTCTTCTAGCTCGTCCTCTAAATCGGATTCGTCGAAAGTATAGCAAACCATCATTGTACGCTTCTTCATATCGACTTCCACGCGTTCAATTCCACGAACAAGCGATAACAACTCCACCAGATCTTCCCCGCAGCTTGCGCAATGCGCCTTGCCAACGCATTGCGAGCACTTGTTCATTGCAAACCGAAACGTTTCCTGGCGCATGGTGCTCACTTCTTCTCTTTGAAAAACGGACGCAAGTCGTAGCGGCGCCCCAGGCGGCACAGGAAGAAGATGACCAGAATGGTGGACGCAACTTCTGCCACGAAAATGGCATACCAAATGCCATCGATACCGAACAGAACCGGCAGAATCAAAACCGCACCGCATTCGAACACAAGCGTATGGCCAAACGAAATCACGGCGCTAATCAGGCCATTTCCCAGCGCGGTGAACGTCGATGAGCCAACCAGCGAAAAGTAGACAAAAAGCAGGCACAACGCATAAGTGCGGAATGCATGAATGGTCAGGTCATAGAGTCCGTGATCGTAACCCACGAACAGCTGGGCAAGACCGGGTGCAAAAAGCTGCGCAAGCACGAACATCGTGAGACCCATAACACCCGTTATCGCGAAAGCGTGGCGCAACAAGCTGCGCTTTTCCTTACCGTTTTGCGCGCCGTGCTGATAACTCATAAGCGGCGCGGTGCCCATGCAATAACCTTGCAGCACTGCACCGAAAATCATGCCAGCGTACATGATTACGCCGTACGCGGAAACGCCATCTTCGCCCAAATATGTCATAAGCTGGAAGTTGTAGAGCATAGCGACAACGCTCGAAGCAATAATCGACATCATTTCAGACGAACCATTGACGCACACCTTGCCCAAAAGACGCCAATCAGCGCGCGGCTTTCCCAAGCGAAGGAAGCTGCTGTTTGGGCTCAAGAAATAGATCAGCGGAACAATGCCACCTAAAAGCTCAGAGGCCACGGTTGCGCTTGCAGCGCCTACGACTTGCCACCCAAGAACACCCACTAACAGCCAGTCAAGAATGATGTTCGTCACGCCGCTTGCCACCGTAATGACAAAGCCCAGATGAGGCTTGCCCGCCGTAGCAAAAAGGGGCTGGAACGCGAATTGCAAAATGAAGAACGCGAGCGAAATCATGCTGATGCGGCCGTACAGCACGCAGTCGCCCAGCATATCGGCGCTTGCACCCAGAGCAAGAGCAACCGGTTCCATGAAAATCACGCCGATAACAGCAAGCGTTAAGCCCGCCGCCAGGGAAAACCAAATAATAGTACTGAAATAGCTGTTCGCTTTCGCGTCATCGCCGCTGCCCCGCGTCTGCGCAACAATGGCGCCACCGCCCGTACCCATCATGAAACCCAGCGTGCCCAGAATCATAATGAACGGCATGATCAAATTGACGGCCGCGAATGCCATTTTCCCCGCGTAATTGGAAATGAAGAAGCCGTCCACAATGCCATAGATGCTCGTGAACAAGACCATCGCCATACTTGGCGCGGTGTAGCGCAGCAAGTTGCCGGTGGTGAAATGCTTGCCCATGTCAATGATTTTTCCCATGGGTGGCTATTCTAGCGTAAGGGGTACAGTTTGGCACAGAAACGCAAGACGCGTTACCGAACCGCAATCCTGAAATGCAGGCAACGCGAGTGCTCGTTGAAATATCGGGGTCAAACTCGAGCAAACCGACGATAATCGGTGGTACAAGCTTCGCTGGACCCGCTAGTTGCACGACCAAGCCCTCGTCATCGAATCGATACATTTCTCTGACCTGGTGTTATGTAAAAAACGATTTTCGTATACCGACTCGAACCGTCTAAAAGGGCGCTTTTCGGAGCATCCAACCACCGATTATCGTCAATCTGCCCGAATCCAGGGGCGTTTTCACAACAAGAGAGCACGAGATGCCGCGCAATTCCAAATAGCAGGCCAGAAGAAAGCAACGATGCGCGGCATGAATCGCAACGCAAGAGCAAGCGCCCACGGCGAAGCGGCGCCAACAACGAAGCGCAAGCACTACGCTGCTGGTCAGACGCCCAACGCTATCGCACGCGCAGTTCCCAAAATGCAACAGCACTTGCTGCGGCAACGTTCAGGGAATCAACACCTTCGCGCATAGGTATTTTCACCGTATAATCGCAGGTCGCAATCGTACTTTGGCGCAATCCATCGCCCTCGGTTCCCAACACCAACGCAAGTCGATTGCATTTCTTCAAAGCAGGATTTTCCAATGAAAGACTGTCGTCCACCAGCGCCAATGCCGCCGTTTTGAAACCGTACCCATGCAAAAGCGCACAGCCGTCTTCCGCCCAATCGCTCTTGCGACCGATACGCGCCCACGGAACTTGGAACACCGTTCCCATGGAAACGCGCGACGCGCGACGGAACAGGGGATCGTGGCAAGAAGGCGTAAGTAGCACGGCATCAATGTTCAATGCAGCGGCACTGCGAAAGATTGCGCCGATATTCGTGTAGTTCGTAATGTTCTCCAAAATTGCCACACGATGCGCGTCTTTAAGCAACGCCGCAGGATCCAAAGGTGCAGGACGAGCAAAGCACGCTAAGGCGCCGCGCGTTGTTTCGTATCCTGTGACCTGGCGGAACTCTTCGTGCGTTGCAATCACCTGAGGAACATCGGGGTACTGCGCGGCAACGCGCTCCATCAACGCACGCTCATGCGTTGCCCAATGTGCCTCCACAAAAAGGGACTGCACAGAGCAACCGGCAGCCAACGCGCGCTCTATCACATTCTTCGACTCCGCGACAAACAGACCATAATCGTGGCCTTTTCCCTTAAACGTGATAAGCTCCGCATCCTTTGTCTCCCGATAAGGGCGAAGAATGTCTTGTGCGGTATCGGATACTGATTGAACAGGCATAACAACGCCTCCTTCCGCGCGCTATGTTGCCAAATTACCCCACCTTTTGTCAACGATTCGCCGCGATTCTACTGCCATCGCCTTCGCTCACAGCGCTTCGCATGCATTGGCACTCCATTGCTGTCCATGTTGTTAAAAAAACAGGGCCAAACTCGAAGTTGCAGCAGGTTGGAAGTAGGTCAAATCCTTAGCGGCTACCAAACATTGAAATATACCTCAATAGTGTATAGTTATGAACTGGGATTTTATAATTTCAAACTTTACAGGGAATCATTTGTTGTCAAAAAATACTCCATTTTGCGCGCCCCACCTACTTCAAAACTGCTGCAACTTCGAATTCAGGGGCATTTTTTCAACAACCTGCCACTCGATTGACCGAAGCAATCGAAGTTGCTCGCCCCAGGCCTTGGGTGTCCGCAAACACAACGTAACGGCAAGAGAACAAATGGACAAAAAGCCTGATGATGGTAATTGATTATCTTACGAAATCGACCGATAATACACAGTGTGAAGCGGAGCCACCGTGAGTATTAGTCAATGCTCACGAACACAGGGCTTGCTTTTCGGCAAGGCCCGATTTTCGAGAAAGGAGTAGCAATGAGCACTTCAGGAAGAAAAGGCGGAATCCTTAGAACAATCGCTATCGACAACACTATTATGGCCGTATTGGCCATCATCATGGGAATTGTCTTGGTTGCGGTGCCCGCTTCATCGGGGGCGGTTATCTGCATGATTTCAGGCGTGCTTCTTATCTGCGCCGGCATTGCAGCCATGGCAGGCGTATTCATCTACGGCCCCGTCCTTTCGGGTTACTCCATGGTCATGGGCATTGCCCTGGTCATGTGCGGCCTACTGTGCATAACGCAGGCACCGTTGATAATGGGACTTTTGACCATCATTTTCGGTATCTTCATTGTTGTTGACGCCGCTACCTCGCTGGTCGACGGCATCTACTGCACCCGCAGCCATGTTAAAGGCGGCATGTTGCTTATCGTGCTTTCGGTTGTCCTGCTCGTTCTAGGCGTTTTGGTGGTATTCGGCCCCGTTGAGACCGTTGTGGTATTTCTGGGTTGGGTCCTTATTGTCGATGGCATTTTCGACATTGTTGCCATGATCGCCTTCGGCAAGCGCATCCGCAAGGCAAAGCGCGCCTTCTATTCTGATGACATCATTGACTTGGGAGAACAATAATCCATCGACAAAAGGCATCCTTGTATCGAACCTGCACAAAGTCCCCATGGAAAACACCTGGCAAAACAGGTAGAATTGACGGGTTACAGTTAGTCAGAAAGGAACGATTCCCATGAAGATCGTTTACAAAGACGGCTCCGTCGATGAATGTCCTGCCGATCAGGAACTCGAAGTCATTCGCCACACTGCCGCGCACATCATGGCACAAGCCGTGAAGCGCTTGTATCCCGAAGCAGATTTCGGCTATGGCCCTGCCACGGAAAAGGGATTTTACTACGACATCGATATGGGCGATACGAAGCTTTCCGTTGAGGATTTGCCCGCCATTGAAGACGAGATGCGCAAGATCGTAAAAGAGAACCTGCCCATCAAGCCTTCCATCCTTCCCCACCCTGAAGCAATTGCCTTGATGCAAGAGCGCGGCGAGAAATACAAGGTTGAGCACATCGACGACCTGCCCGAAGATGCCGAAATCAGTTTCTACACCCAGGGCGAGTACGTGGACATGTGCACGGGTCCGCATTTGCGCTACACCAAGGCGCTGAAAGCCTTCAAGCTCATGAGCATTTCCGGCGCATATTGGAAGAACAACGCCGAGAACAAGATGCTCACCCGCATTTACGGCACCGCTTTTGCCACCCAGGCCGAGCTGGATGAATACCTGAAGATGCTCGAAGAAGCCGAAAAGCGCGACCATCGCAAGATCGGCAAGGAAATGGATCTGTACATGTTCCGCGACGAAGCGCCAGGCTTCCCCTTCTTCCTGCCCAAGGGCATGGAGCTGAAGAACACGCTTATCCAGTATTGGCGCGAGATTCATCGCGAAGCGGGTTACGTGGAAGTCTCCACGCCGCTTATCATGAACCGTCAGCTGTGGGAGACCTCGGGTCACTGGGATCACTACAAAGACAACATGTACTCTACTGTTATTGACGAGGAGCCGTTCTGCATCAAACCCATGAACTGCCCTGGCGGCGTTATGGTGTACCAGAACAAGCCCCATTCCTACAAAGAGCTGCCGCTGCGCGTGGGCGAGCTGGGCATTGTGCATCGTCACGAGCTGAAGGGCGCACTGCACGGCCTGTTCCGCGTACGCTGCTTCACGCAAGACGATGCGCATATCTTCATGACGCCCGAGCAGATTCCTTCCGAAATTGCCGGCGTTGTGCATTTGATTGACCAGGTGTACTCCAAGTTCGGCTTTAGCTACTTCGTTGAGCTTTCCACCCGCCCCGAAGACTCCATGGGCTCCGATGAGGACTGGGAAAAAGCAACGAATGGCCTGATTGAGGCTCTGAATAGCCTGGGCATGGAATACATTGTAAACGAAGGCGATGGCGCATTCTACGGCCCCAAGATCGACTTCCATCTGCGCGACAGCCTGGGACGCACCTGGCAGTGCGGCACCATTCAGCTGGACTTCCAGATGCCGCTCAACTTCGATCTGGAATACGTGGATCACGACGGCACCCGCAAGCGCCCCATCATGATTCACCGTGTGTGCTTCGGCTCCATCGAGCGTTTCATCGGCGTGCTGACCGAGCACTTCGCTGGCAAGTTCCCCACCTGGCTTGCCCCTGTTCAAGTCAAGGTTTTGCCTGTTTCTGAGAAGAGCATGGAGTACGCGCGCGAAGCATATCAGCGCCTGTTTGACATGGGCGTGCGCGTTGAGATTGACGAGCGCGGCGAAACGATTGGCTACAAGATTCGCGAGGCGCGTCAGATTGACCGCGTTCCGTACATGCTGGTTTTGGGCGAGAAGGAAGTTGAGTCGGGCATGATTTCCGTACGCGACCGCGCCACCGACAAGACCACGCAGATGAGCATGGATGAGTTCTGCGAGAAGTTGGCGAAGGAGATTGCCGAGCGCGCATAATACTTCATGCGACCCGTGTCTTCGCAATGTGCACCTTTTGCGATGTGCGCCCTCTGCAACTGAACCAATTCGCAAGAAGAGCTCCCGCTGGGGAGCTCTTCTTTTATGGCGAGTCGGATATGATGCCGCTGCAAATAGCCTGGCAATCAAATTCGTTGACAAAAGGTGGGGTAATTTGTCAACGATCGGGAGTTTGTTACCACCCCAGCGCACGGCGTTGCGTTGCTATGGCATCTTCAAGCTGCTCGCGCGTTTCGGTAATGAATTCGAATGTCAAATAATCGGGATTCAAATGCTCAACCAGCCCACGCACCGCAGGACACGTGAACGGTTTGTGCTGGTCAATCGTAAACGCATGGGTAAAATCTTGAATCATGCGCTCGGTGGGATCATACGATAACACGGGCGGGTTCGCCATGATGCCGCGTGCATATTCACCCGTGATGGATTGCTGCAAGTGAACGCCGCGCACAGCATCAAGCAAATCGAAGCGCTCAAGCCCATCAAGCATGCCATGCACGTAAGCAATGCCCTGCTCTTCCGTTTCAATATCCCAATTCGTATGGAACGCATGCCCCGTATCGAACATGAAACCCTTGTTCGCGTAGTCCACCCCCACAAGTAAATCCCGTGCAACTTCCGGACGCACGAAATTCAAACCCGGATGCCACAGATTCTCCATGAGCAGCGCAATGCTACCATCTTCGTCGGCGAAAACAGCGCTCAGCAATTCACAGAGCGCTTCGCACACCTCTTCATCGCTGCGATGAAAACGCAACGTGAACGATTCATCAGACCATACATCGGAAGCATGGAATACCACATACGCAGCGTCGTATCGATGTGCGTTCGCCAAATCAGCTTTGAACTTGTCAACGATGCATTGGCGCGTCAGACCACCGTAAAATGCTTCAGCCGCATCGATCGAACCGAACTCATGAACCAATCCAGCTTCGTTGCCCTGCCACAAGTCGATCCACGTGTAAAACGAGCTCATATGAACGCCCACCACATGACGCGGCTCAACAAGCGTTTGCTCATCGTCATCGAGCACCATAAGCTCAACGCCGTCAAAGCCCTCCAAGAAGCGCTCGAAATCGGCTTGATCAGAGAAACGCGCCACGTCATCTTCGCAGGTCGTAAAATTAACCGATGTCTTCATGCGCAAACCCCCATCTATCTGCCGTGGTGATTTTCTGGCAATCCTCAAATTCGAAGCCACCCAACAGCGTGGGCTCAACAAGAACGGAATACCCTTCGCAGTTCTCCACGTGCCAGCTGTAATACGAACCTTTTCCACACGTGAAGGAATCCATGGCAGCCATGATCGTTCCCCCATGAGCCACAACAATCACCTGGTCATCGCCTTGATCAAACGCATAGCGAAGAAGCGCGCGAATCGCATTTGCGGTACGGCGCGAAAAATCGTCCTTGCTTTCGCCGTGCGGGCAGCGCGCTTCGCAGTTGCCTTCGACCCACGCGCGATAATCAGGATTATCTGATAGATCATGGAAATTCAGGTTATCGAAGTCGCCGAAGTCCATCTCGCGCAAATCGGGAACAACTATCTGGCGCGCGCCAGGAAATGCAATTTTCGCTGTTTGCCGCGCCCGCAAAAGCGGGCTCACATACACAAGAGACACACCTTGTACGGCACCTACCGCGCGTGCCTGCTGCTCACCTTCAGCGCAAAGCGGTTCATCGGTGCGCCCGATATAGCGTTTCTCCAGGTTACCAGGCGTTTTTCCATGACGCAGCAATATTAGGCGCATGAGCAATCCTTTGCAGGAAGCTCGCCTTTCAGGACAACGGGAATACCACACACCATGCGCACCACGCAATCTGCCTCTTTCGCAAGCGAAGAGGAAAGCGAACCGGCGCGCTCGCGAAATTGACGATCGTCCCACGTCAAAGGGATAACGCCACTGCCCACTTCCGTACATGTCAGCACTTGCTTGGAGAGTAGCTGTTCGAACACGCCACTTGCCAACGCGTCTTCGCGCACAAGCTCTTCCACATGAAAGACCACGGCCGCATCCGCAAGAGACGCTGTGCTAGCCTGTGGCTCACGCGCATCAAAAACGCAGGTCAAATCAACGCCGCAATCTTCTAAAAACGTCTTCTTACCCGAGGCAGCCCCACCTGTAACCACTATCACAGCAACATCACCTTCTGAAGCACCACAAGCGTGATCAAAAATGCAAGCTCAAGCGTCTGCAGCAAGAAGCCTGCCAAGTCCCCGCTCCAACCGCCGAACTCTTTGCGCGCCATGCGGACGATAAGCGCCGTTGCAACCACGGCAACAACTACCAGAATTACCGCAGCAGGAACACTCCACCAGGCGCAAAAACCGCAAGCAAGCGCGAAAATCAGGAACACGACTACCAGAACAGGCTTCTTATCAGCGGAAATCTGAAACGATGCCAGCATGCCGTTATCGCTTGAGCGTGCAATGGCCAAAACGCAGAAGCTGCTCACGCAGCGCGAAATCACAAATGTCGTCGCAAATGCAAGCACCGCGTTCAAACTCAAGGCAAACTCCGATGCAACGGCAACGTAAAGAATCAGGTAGCACGCAATGCAGATGGGCGCGAACGCTCCCACATGGGGATCTTTCAGGATTTCACGCTTCCGTTCGGGCTCCGCATGGCTTGAAAGCGCATCAATCACGTCGCATAACCCGTCCAAGTGAATAGCACCACTCACCGTGGCGGGAATAAGCACTAAACCAGCACCCGTCAAAAGCGGTCCGAACGATGCCGCACCGGAAAGCAACGACCACAACCACACGAATAACCCGATAAAAACGCCAATCAGCGGGAAACCCGCCATCATGAAACGCATGTTTTGCGCGTTCCACTCAACCTGCGGAACAGGAATGCGCGAAAAGCAGGTGAACGCTAAACAAATTGAGCATAAGAATGCTTTGATTGTTTTCATTACGCACCCACCTCGCGCGATGTATCCACGTCAGACGACTGTGCACAGTAAGGAGCCGTAACCGCTCCCTTTCCGTTTATCGTATCAGCACTCATCATGCCGTCAATGCTTCCCTTCACCACCAGCGGTACGCCGCATGCCATATCAATAACCACATTGCTTTGTGCGGCCACCAGGCAGTTTATCTGCCCCAGCAGACGCACATAATCCGCCGTGTCTTGCTCGTGCTCAATGCCATCGGCACCCACATCGTTCGTGATCATGATCAACGCCGCACACTGCTTTTTCAGAGACTCAATACCTGAAACAACACGGGAAAGCACCAGGTCATAGGGCTGTTTATTCCCTTCATCGTCATAGAGCTCATCTGCTACCAAGTTCGTGATGCACTCAAGCAGCACCACGGAATCAGACTCGTCCAAAAACACACTCTCAAGGTTTCCATAGCACTCTATGGTCTGGAAATGTTTTCCCTGGCGCATGGCGCGATGCTTTGCCACCTTCGCCTGCCCATCGGCACCCCAAGGACGCATGGTTGCAATGTAGTAGCGCTTTCCAGGAAAGCGCGTCACCAGCTGTTCAGCAATGTAGCTTTTACCGCACGCCGCACCGCCTGTAAGCAAAATCATCATTGGGGAGCAACCTCAACATCGTACTGCTCGACACCGATCTCATCAAAAGAAAGGCCATCGTACACCGTAAGCGCCATATCCAGAAGCGGAATCAGGCACGCAGCACCTGTTCCCTCACCCAAGCGCAAATCCGCAAAAATAATGGGGCGAACGCCGAGCTCTGCCAAAACAGTCTCAGCAGCTGGCTCGAAAGAAGAATGGGACGCCATCATGGCACAACGGCTCGCGGGACACAAACGCGCCGCCACCAGAGCCGCAATTGCACTGATCAGGCCATCGATTACAACAGGAACGCGATAGAGCGCGCCGCCGATGAACGCACCCGCCATTGCAGCGATATCAAAACCGCCAACTTTAGCCAAGCAATCCAGTGCATCATTCGGGTCGGGCTCATTCAGGGCAATGGCGCGCTTGATGGCGTCAATTTTACAGGCCAGACCCGTGTCGGAAAGTCCGGCACCACGACCCGTAACGTCTTCAACCTGCTTGCCCAGCAGTACGGTTGCAAGTGCGCTTGACGTGGTGGTATTGCCGATGCCCATTTCGCCGGAAAGGATAATGCCATAGCCTTGGCTTGCCAGGTCATGCACGCGTTCGATGCCCACTGCCAGCGCTTGACACGCCTGCTCGCGGCTCATTGCAGGGCCTTTCGTGAAATTGTTCGTACCTCGGGCGATTTTTCGGTCAAGCACGCCTTCAGCATCGTAGAGCATGCCTACGTCAACAGGGTGGCATACTACGCTGGACAAACGACCCATAACGCACACAGAAGACATGCCGCGCGCCATATTTGCAGCAACAATGGACGTCACCTCGGGGCCAGATTGGGAAACGCCTTCCTCAACCACGCCATTATCGGCGCAAAACGGCAGAGCAGCACGTTTTCCCAGGTCAACCTTAGCGGTTCCTTTCAGACCGGCAATCTGGACAATCAGCGTTTCCAGCACGCCCAGGCTATTCACCGGCTTGCCAACGCTATTCCAATGATCGACCGCTTCTTTTTTTGCGTTTTTGTCCAAGGGCGCAATCGCATCGTTTACGCGCGCAAAATCGCCCGCTTTCGCCCATGCCTCAATTTCATCGAAATTCATTATGTACTACTCCGTATCGCACTACTCTTCTTTATCGCTTCCCTTGCCCGATGAGACAAGTCGCGTGATGCCCGCACCGGCAAAGAACGCAACAGCTGCAATCAAGATTTCGAGCCAAGGCAACTTCTTCGCGCTCTCTTCCGCGCCCAGGGCATACGCGGCCGCATCGTCATCGGTCAACATAGCAGTATACGCAACTTCGTCGTCTGCAGCTGCCGAATCTCCGTCTTTCGCCGAAGACGTTGCAGCCTTCGAGCCGCTCAGTGACTTCGTAGCAGTTCCTGCCCCCGCTTGAGGGTTGCCGCTCGGGTCTTCGCCATCGCTGTTGTCAGAAGGATTCTCGGTATCGCTCTTTTTCAGCGCGGCGAAATCATCCTTTGCCTTTTGCAGATCTTTCAGCGTCTCTTTCGTCACTTGCGAACGCTGATCGTCGGTCATGGCAGCAAGCGCCTTATCGGCAGCAGCAATTGCGCCTTCGCTGTCCTTTGTTACCGGGAATAGCGCTTTCACCATTGCCGCAAAGTTATCAACCGCCGCTTTATCATCCACAAGCTTCTGGTATTCCTCTTCGCCGCCCTGGAGCTTTTCAAGCGCAAATTCGGGCAAGTACTGGCGCTGATCAGAGGTAAGCGCATTATAAGCCGCACGTGCCTGTGTGAGCGCATCACCGCTTTCAAGCGTTATGGGGAAAGCACCCAGCAGCTTTTCCACAAACGCATCTGCCGTTAGCTTGTCGTCGCAAATCTTTCGGTACTGTTGTTTTGCCAGCTTATAGGAATTCCTTACCTCAACGGGAACTTTTTCCATTTGCAGCACATTCAGGTCATCGAACATATCCTGGACCGCATCAATAGCTTCCCCGCTGTCAAGCGTCACCTTGAATAAACCTGCTACTGCCAGGCAGATCTGGCGTATATCCTCGTCATCGACGACCTGTGCATGATACTCCGCTTCGGCACGCGCTAAATTGCCCAACGTGTCGACGGAGACAAAAGCACGTTGACCAGGCGTAAGCGCATCGTACATCGCACGCGCCGCCGCAATAGCATCCGCGCTGTCCTTCGTCACGGGAAACAGCGCGTCAACCGCGGCCGTAAACTCATCCGCCACGTGCTTATCGTCCTGAAGCTGCGCTAAATCTTTTTCCGCTTGCGTAAGCTTTTCGAACGTCTCAGGGGGAACTAACGCACGAACGACGCTTGAAAGCCCCCGCTCGGCAGCGCGCGCTGCCGCAATCGCACCGGCACTATTTGCCGTTACTGGGAACAACGCGTCAACTTTCTCCTGGAAAGCCGTTGCATGACGCTGTTGCGCTGCCGTACGGCCATCGTCAGAGAACCCTACCGCAAACACATGTCCTGAGTCGTTCTTGTAATACATCGTGCCATCCGAGCTCGCAATGATGCTCGTAATGCAATATTCTTCGCGCCCGGCGGCATCATAAATTTCGGAAATCTCGATATCGGAATCTCTCGAGCAATCGTTATTCACCTTGGCAATATAAATGCCGCCTGGCTTGCGATTACACGTGAAGTAGAAGCTCAGATACCCGCTATCTTCGGTAGCCGTGCTCAACAACGGCGAAGATTTTACATCGCCCCATGCCTCCGCCGAACCGATTGTCTCAAGAGTAGAAGCATCGACAACCACGAAACGGCAATGAGAGCCGCCATCGAACGCAGCACCTACACCGAAATAGAGTTTGCCCTTATAGTAAACAGGCGTCGATGTGCTGGCGGCACCTTCCCACACATGAGAAGAGGACAGATTACTCAGCTGACCAGAAGACGCCGAGAACGAAGCACTGCAAATATAGCCGCTCTTCGTGGTGAAGAAGATTTTACCCAGTTCGGGTGCATAGCAAAGAGCGCTGCGCTGATCGCCCAAGCCGCTCAACTCAAGCGTGCTTACCACAGTACCATCGTGTTTATTCACGCAACGCAATGTTGCTGTGCCACCCGTTTCAGCAGTGATGCCATCGTCGCAGCCGAACACCAAGTAATTACCAGCGGCAAGAGCGCCTGCCCAGTAGAAACCACCCTTGTTCACCATAGTCCAAGTAGCTTCTTTTGCCTCGGTCGCCTGCGTGCGGTCTTCATCTTCGGCCTTCAGGCAAACGTAGTTCGCATCTTTTTTCTCGCTCTTCCAGAAGCCCGTGTACACGTAGCCATCGGAATACACCACCGGTGACACCGACTGGCCACCCAAGGGGTCGGTGTAGACCCACAGCGATTCCAGCGTGGTCGCATCAAATGCCTGCACTTTGCCCGATGCAAGCGAGACGAAAATCTTGCCTTCGCCATACGCAAACGGCGTATAACCCCAGTTGAATTTTTCGCACATCGTGCCTTGCGCGACAATAGCACCCGAACTCATGTTCACTTTATATATGGTCGTATTCGCCATGAACACAATGCAACCATCAACAATAAGCTGGGTGCTTACCGCATTGCTCCAACCCTCGCCCATCTTCTTCGCCCACAAAAGCTGGCTCTCTTCGGCGCTGGTCGGGATGTCGAAGTTCACAATGCCGTTGTTATATGCATTGCCACGGAAGTTCGGCCACTCCGACGAAACGTCCTGCGTCAGGGGAGCAAGTTCATCTTCGGAAGGCTCGGCGGCGTCTTTCTGGGCGGCATCTTTCGCGCGTTGTGCCGCAGCAGCCAACGACAGGTCTTTGCCTTGTCCGGTCGCAGAAGCCTTATCACTGCCTTGACCAGCAGATTCGCCATTACCAGTCACAGCACCCGCACCGGCCGCATCGCCCGATCCAGCTTCGGCTCCGTCAACGGCGGCGCCATTTCCTGCAGAATCACTGGCGCCCTGATCATCCGCAAGACCATCTTGCGCTACATCCTGCGCAACCGCGCCATTCACCGCATTCCACGATGCCTGCCCTGCTCCATCAAAACCCGAGCCGCCTTTCGGCTCATAAGCGAATGCAGGCGCAAGCGACAAACCCGCAACAAGCGTCACGCTTAAAGCAAGGCAGGTTGCCCGCTGCAAAATCGTACGCAATGTCCTCTTCTTCCCCGCCATTACATGCCACCTCCTACATCGGCGCCCAGACCCTTGCAGGTGTAGCACCACACAATAACGTCACCGTCATGCAGCTCGTACTTCGAGCAGCCGTAATTCGGGAACCAGCCGTTCACCTTGTACATCCAGCCCGATTCTTCGCCGCAGTCGAATTCGTACAGATTGTTGATACCTTCAACATAGTTCGAGCCATACAACGACGAGAACGTGTACTCAAGTTGGATTTTCGCAGCACCGCACGCAGCCTTCAGCACGTCAAACACGGTATCGCCTTCCTTAAACGACACGGTGGACGTTGCTAAAATCGTGCCATTCGATGGAACATACCCTTGTTTTTTCTTTTCCAAGTCACCCCAATTGTCCAGAATGGTGTCACAGCGAATTTCAATCGTGCAGGTCGGAAGCGTCTGTCCCGAAGAGCTACCCGCTTCTACATTACCCGATACCACACCGGAGTTAATCGCTTCTTGCTGCGCCTTCTCGCGCTCGGCTATGCGCTTGTCCACAATCTCTTGCAGCTCATCAACCGAGTAGTAGCACTTTGCACCCTCATTGACGACCGTCTCAATGGATTTGATCGTTTCATCCTGAAGCGATTTCTCAGACAGCTCATCTACCGTAGCTTGCCAAGCGCCATCGCTTTTCAGCAGCGTAATGGTCTGGCCAGCAGAAGCTTGCGCCGCAACGCCCGTGCATTCTACCGAACCGCCCAGAACCGCAACAGAAGCACTGCCCTGCTCTTGCGTCAAAAGCAGCAGAGCTTCCCTGGAAGGAACAACCGTTGCCTCGTCATCGCACAACGATAGACCGAGCGACGTTTTTGCCCAAATAAGCGCGGTACCCTGCTTCAACAACATCGTAAACGCGTCATTCTTCTCCTGAACAACAGCAGTCGTGCGCGCACCCAAGCGGCTGACCGTGTATCCTTCCTGAGAAAGCGCAATGCACGAAGCAGAAAGCGTCTCAACCTGGTCGCCCGCCTTGAGTTTCGTGTCGTTTTCCAACGCATAGCCCAAGCCGCTTCGCACGATGTTCACATTGCCCGATTTTTCGCATGTGGTGAGCACCGCCGCATTGCCCGAAGACGCAGAAGATGCCACGGGCGATGATGCACCCTTAAAATCAAGCGCCAACATCACGCCTGCAACCACAATAACCACCGCCGCAACGGCCATTATCGCGTTGAACACGCGCTTCTTTGTTTTTACTTTCGCCATGCAAGCACCTCTTCCTGAAACTCCACGGTCTATTCCCCGCCTTCGCATCCAAACGCGACCATACCGCTTCCTTTTTGAGCATCGCTCGTTTCAACGCGAGAAACTAAATTCTTGAAACGCCATTCTCCCACGATTTGCAACGCAGCCGGAAGAAGGCAAAACACCAAGTAAGCACCAAAGAACACCAGGCTCAGCAACGTCATGCGATTAAAGATAATCTGAGGATTGTACTGAATGGACGTCTGCGTGAGCAACATGCCTATCACGCAGACCGTGATAAGAATGAACATCGTGATCACCAACGTTCGGTCACGCGCATCAAAACGGTACAGCGAATAGGCGCTGCGTCCACGCAGCAACGAACCGCGGCTCCGCATGGAATCCGACATTTCCGCAAAGCGCTCAATACTCCACGTGATAACAATAGACACACGGCGCACCCAGTTTCGCGCGCGGTCAAAGAAGTTCCCGCAGCCCGACCCGCGCCCAATGCCTTTTTGCGCAATGTTCACACGCACCGACCGCTCCGCAACAAGGGGTATCGCGCGCAGCGCTACCGCCAACAGCAATGCCAGACGCGGCGAAACACGTCCCAAAAGATAAACAACCTTATCGGCCGTGAACAGCTCAAACACGCACACCATCCACAAAAGCACCGTTGAAATCTGGCATCCCTGCGCAAAACCGAACGCTAACGACTCCAATGTGATGTTGTTGCCAATGAACGTCTCGCCTAGATTCGTTATGCCGAAATGCGTGTTATAGGCAAACCACGCGCTCCACACAAACGGAAACACCAGCGCAATAAGAGCAAAGATAATCGCTTTACGGCCCTTGAGCACAAACGAATAGACCAGCGCGCACACGAAACCAATACCGATAAAAATCGGATGATTCCATAAGAGCGCCGCCGCAATAACTGCCACGAAAAACAGCAGGTTAAGCGCCGGATGATACGAATCGAATCTCACAATAGAGCCGCCTATTCGCCCATTCCGTACTTCACCTTAACGCGCTCGAGCTTGTCGAGCAGGGGGTTCGCAATCAAGAACATAAGAATTGCCGTTGCAACAGCACGCGTCAGATTCACGGGAACACCCGATGCGAAAATGGCAAGCGCGCTTTCAAACGTAATATCGTTGACCATCAAAAACAGCGCGCATACATCCAAAAGCGGACCGATGATGCACCACGTGAAGAAGAACGAGCCCGCCGTGAGAAGAATAACCTGCTTGCGCGTGTAATCCTTGCTGGGAATTTTACCTTTTTGCGACAAAATGCCGAACACCAGGCCCGCCAAGCCGAAAGCAAGCATCTGCCAAGGCGTCCAGGGGCCCTGACCGAACATGAAATTGCTTACCAGCATGGAAAGTGCACCTGTCATAAAGCCTGCTTGCGGGCCAAAAGCAATGCCAGCAAGAATGACAATTGCCGCAATGGGCTTGAAATTCGGGAACCAGAAAAACGCTGCGCGCGATGCCACCGCCAGTGCAATAAGCACCGCCAGCACCACTAAATCGCGCGCCTGAGGGGAACGGCCTTCAAACGATGCGAAGAACGGAACCATCGTGCAAATCGCAATGACAACGCTCGACAAGTAATATTGAGCGTTACCATACAGCACCGTTGATGCCAGCGTTGCCACTATCAAGGCAATGCACACCACGGTGATGGCAACCGTCTTCTTGCTATTTACGCGTTCTTGCATAACGCAATCACATCCTCATCGATGATGGCATTTTGGAACATATGACGGCTCATACGGTTCGCCGATGTCGTATAGAAGCTGTTTTGCGCAAAGAAGCGCCGTGGCGTGTTCGTGGTAACAATGCCGCCATCAAAGAACATCGAAACGCTTGTAGCGTAATGCGCGCAAAACTCGATATCGTGAGATACCATGACAATGGTCTTCCCTTGCTCGCGCAAACGCGCCAACACGCCGGCAAGCTCGCGCTTGAAGAACCCATCGATTCCCTTCGTTGGCTCGTCCAACAGCAAAATCTCGGGCTCGCAGAGCAGAACCTTCGCCAGTGCCGCACGCTGCTGCTCGCCACCCGAAAGATCGTACGGATGAGAATCCAGTAAGCGCTCGATATCGCAGGTGCGCGCCACTTCCAAGACCTTCTGCTGCGCCTCTTCCGCACTGAGCTTCTTGTCGGTAAGCATCTCTTGCAAATCGGCGCGAACCGTCTTTTTCACGAACAGGTTTTGCGGATCTTGAGGAAGCATTGCAATGCAGCCTTTGAACAGGTCATTGCCCTTCCATTCTTTAATCTTTTTACCCTTGATGCGAATTGTGCCACGGTACGGCTTATTGATGCCGCACGCACATTTGAGCGATGTGGACTTTCCCGTACCATTGCCACCAACCAGCGCAAACAGCTCTCCTTTATGCACATCAAACGACGTTCCGCGCAAAACATCGGGAAGCTCGCGATCATAGCGGAACCAAACGTCCTTGAAAGACAGCACAATGTTGTCGTCCGTTTCCTCGTACGCTTGCGCATCAGGCAACGCGCGCGCATCAGCCGGAATGTCGCTGAAGTTGCGCGTGAGCCACGTGCGACCTTCGCGCACTGTCAGGGGACAATCGCGCGCCTCGACCTGAGCGGATTTCGCACCCGAGTTCACGCCGTAGAAAATACGCATCGGCGCAGGTAGAGCGGCTGCCATTTCATCGTTGGCAACAATAAGGCGCTGGCCCACTTCATGTGGCTCGCCATCGGCCAAAATACGGCCCTGCTTCATGACAAGAACGCGATCGGCCGCCGAGAACGTTTCTTCCAGTCGATGCTCCGACAAAATGATGGTAGTACCCAACTCCAGATTAATCTTACGCACCGTATTCAGGAAATCAGCGGCGGCAATGGGGTCAAGCTGGCTTGTTGGCTCATCCAGAACGAGAACGCTTGGCTGCATGGCCATGATCGATGCCAAGTTCAACAGCTGCTTTTGACCACCCGACAGCTCTTTTACGTCCTTGTGAAACCAGCCCTGAATACCGAAATAGCTTGCCATCTCTGCTACGCGCAAACGCATGGTGCGCTGATCGCAACCCAAGCTTTCCAGGCCAAATGCCAGCTCATGCCATACTTTATCGGTCACAACTTGCGCATCGGGATTTTGCATAACATAGCCAATCTTCGCAGATTGGTCGCGCTGCGAAACCTGCTCAAGCGGCACACCTTCAAAAAGCACCTGACCAGTGCGCTTACCATGGGGCGCAAGAACCGACTTCAAGTGGCGCAAAAGCGTCGTTTTGCCGCAACCGCTCTTGCCACAAAGCGTAACGTAGCTTCCCGCCTCTATCTCAAAAGAAACATTATCCAACGCGGGCGTATCGCACCCTGGATAATGAAACGTTACATTCTCGAAAGCGAACTGCGCCATACCAAAATCTCCTTAGCATTAATAAATGTAGGCAAAAACAGCAACACGCAATAAGCGGTCAGGGAAATCGCGAACGAAGCACCTGGCTGAGCTGCAACAATCGCGGGATAAAACTCGATATTCTGGCTTCCGAAGGCCACCCCCACCAACGTGAGCGCGCACAGCACCAGCATGACACCAACACAAACAGCATCGCGCGCGGTAAAGCGGTATAACGCAAATTGAGAGCGGCGTCCCACGCCGTATCCTCTGCTTTTCATGGAATCAGCCGTTTGAACAGAATTTTCGAATGCCCAGCTAGTCAGCTGCGACAACAGGTCGGAACCATGCTTCACGCGTTGAGAAAAATCCCCTTCCTGGGGAGATTTTCCCAGACTGGAACGACATTGGGCGAATTGCTTTAGCTTGTCCAAATACGAGGGCACTAAGCGAAGCGCCATGGTGAGCGTCAGCGTAATTGCCGGTGCCAAACCGCCAAACAAAAACGTGAACTTATCGCTGGTCATCACGCGATTATACGAAGAAAACCAAACGAACATCGCCACGAACATGCACGCAGTACAAGCGCCATACGCAAGCGCCTCAAAGGTGTACGGGCGACCATTAAAGTAGGTGAAAAGAACAGTTTCGCCCAGCGTATTGAACAGCGGATTAATCACCGAAATGATTACTAAAATAGGCACCATGGCCAGCAAAAACTTACAGGCACGTACACCTTGAATAGTAACGGCATACAAAAAAGAAAAGATAAGCGCCGCCGCCGTGAAAGCGGGGTGACGCAAAAACATGCAAAAGACAACGGCAATCACGAAAAAGGCAAAGCACACCGCTGGATGGTAATCAGAGAATGCATCTCTTTTATCCATAAGCACTTTCCTCCCCTGCGCCATTCAATTCCAACATAACCTTGCGCAGGAACGGCAGTGCATTGCATCTGCGAAGCTCCTGGTAAAGGCAGAACGCTTCCTCTGTTGCCCAATGACCCGACTCATCTTTTCTCTTCCCCCAAGAAAAGCATCACGGTGACCCACTCGCGAGGATTTTCACCTCATTCAATTGGCCGCATATCGCAGCAAGGCAACTTTTATAACTTATTAATTGTATCTTGTGCTTGCGCCTTCAACAACAATAAATAAATAACGCCTTACCCCTTCAGACAAGGGGTAAGGCATCAAATCACAACATTGAACGATAATCGCTCAGTATTTCAATTTACTCAGCCGGCATACGGCGACGACGTGCATGCTCTTGAGGCATGTCCATAGCAACCGTGTGGTTGTTATCGGCCGCCGCTGATGCATTACGCGCGGAACGCTCCTGCCCACGAGGCGGACGACGACGCGGTGCCGCACCATTGACAGGCGTGGCGCAATACGGGCACATGGACCACGTGGGATCAAGCGGCTTGCCGCAACGCGCGCACTGATTCTTCAAGGGCGTGTGGCACGAGGGACATACAATGAAATCATCTTCCACGGGGCAGCCGCAAACAGCGCAATTTCCGTATTTCTGCAAAGCGCGCTGCTTATAGGCGATTTCAAGCTCCTGCTCATCACGGTCGATCTGCAACAGCGACGGACGAAGAAGGCAATACGCCACCAAACCAACAACGGGAATGATGGAGACAATACCCCAAACAACCCAGTTCGTGCCGCGCAGATGCGCGTCGCGCACAACCCAAGCAACAGAGAGCACGTACAGCGCAGCAATCATAACGCACACAACGACAAGCGCCATGCGCATCTCTTCAGTGATAAGCGAAGACAACAAATCAGCCATGTTTTATCCTTTCGTCGCCCACTTCGCTTTACGCGAGAGCGGCAAGCTGCTCATCAATGCGAGCAAGCTTATCAGTAAGCTCGGCAAAATGAGCGCGATCCTTCTCGATGATCTCGGGAGCCGCTTTTGCAAGAAAGCCTTGGTTGGACAGCTTCTTTTCAAGCTTTGCAGCATCTTTAGAAACTTTATCACGTTCAGACTGCAAACGAGCGCGCTCTGCGTCAAAATCAACTAATCCCGAAAGAGCAACATATACTTCCAAGCTTCCCGCCAAGGACACGCTCGATCCTGCCGGCTTTTCGGCATCCGCAGAAATAGTCAGCGAGGACACATTTGCCAAAGACGAAATCAGGCTTGCCTGCTGCTCCAGCAAATCAGCGCTCTCTTTTGCCTTGATAACAACATCCAGCGCAGACTTAGGCGAAATACCATAACGGGCACGCGTGCTACGGATGGCCGACACCGCATCGCACACCATGCCAATAGCGACTGCAGCATCTTCGTCGCAATATTGCTTCAAAGCGGCGGATTGGGGCCATGAAGCAACAATCAGGTGCTTTGCCTGCTTTTCGCCCGGAAGCTCCTGGTAAATTTCCTCGGTTACGAAGGGCATGATGGGATGCAGCAAACGAATTGCCTGATCAAGCACGAAGACAAGATTGCGCTGGCAATCCAACCTGTCTTGCGGATCGGCATCTTTGCTCAAGCGGCTCTTGGAGAACTCAATGTACCAATCGCAGAATTCATTCCAGAAGAACGAATAGAGCTGACGGGTGATCTCGCCAAATTCGAACTCTTCAAAAGCAGTATCAATGCTTTCAACAAGCTGCGCCAAGCGCGTGAAGATCCACTTATCGGCCGACGTGGTGGGGTTGGGCTCGCCCGGAACATATCCATCAAGGTTCATGCCCACAAAACGAGCAGCGTTCCTGATCTTATTCGCGAAGTTACGGCTGCTCACCAGCTTCTGCTCGTCGAACTTCAAATCCTGAGCGCCCGTCACCTGCAGCAAAAGACCGAAACGCATACCATCGGAACCGTAATCCTGAAGCAGCTTCAACGGATCAACACCGTTGCCGCGCGATTTGCTCATCGGCTTGCCATCGGCACCCATAACCGTGGGGTGAATAATCACGTGTTCAAACGGAATCTGCTTCGTGAAATACAGCGAAGACATGACCATGCGAGCAACCCACAAGCCCATAATGTCGCGCGCCGTGGAAAGAACCTGCGTCGGGTACGCCAGCTTCAGCTCGGGCGCGTCCATGCCTTCAGTTGCCCAGCCCATGGTAGCAAAAGGCCACAGCTGAGAAGAGAACCAGGTATCAAGAACGTCTTCTTCTTGGCGCAACGCATGGCCGCACGTCGGGCAGGTGTCGATATCTTCCACGGAAGCGTCTTGCCAGCCGCACTCATCACAGTAAAACATGGGAATGCGATGACCCCACCACAGCTGACGAGAAATGCACCAGTCCTTCAGATTAGCAAGCCAGTCAAGGTACACTTGCTTCCAGCGTGCAGGATGGAACTGAATCTCGCCGTCTTCAACAACGCGCGCTGCATCTTTCTTGAGCTCGTCAACAGCAACAAACCACTGCTCCGACTCCCACGGCTCCAACTTGGTGTGGCAACGATAGCACGTCATAACGGAGTGGTTCAAATCCTCAATGTGGTCCAGCAGACCCAAGGACTCGAATTCTTCCACAATAGCCTGGCGCGCTTCGTCGCGATCCATGCCGCTGAACTTGCCATAGCCTTCCACCACATGGGCGGTCTCGTCGAAAATGTTGATTTTCTCCAGGTCGTGAGCCTCGCCCATAGCCCAGTCGTTCGGGTCGTGCGACGGCGTAACCTTAACGCAGCCCGTACCGAACTTCGTATCAACATGCCAGTCGGAGAAAATGGGAATCTTGCGACCAACAATAGGCAGCGTAACGGTTTTGCCCACCAGCTGCGCGAAACGTTCATCCTTAGGGTTCACGGCAACGCCCGTGTCGCCCAGCATGGTTTCCGGACGCGTGGTGGCAACAACCAAGTACTCCATGCCGTCAACAGGCTCGGTCAGCGGGTAGCGCAAATACCACAAATGGCTTGCATCCTCTACGTATTCCGCTTCATCATCGGCAATGGCGGTCGTGCAGTGCGGGCACCAGTTCACAATGCGCTTGCCCTTATAGATCAAACCCTGGTGATACCAGTCGGTAAACACTTTACGAACGGCCAAAACGTAATCAGGATCAAGCGTGAAATGCTCGTCTTCAAAGTCGCCCGAGCAGCCCATGCCCTTAATCTGGTTCACAATAGTCGTACCATATTCGCGACGCCAGTCGTAGCATGCCTCGATAAACTTCTCGCGACCAATTTCCAAACGAGAAATGCCCTGGTCAGCAAGCTTCTTGTCAACCTTCGTCTGCGTTGCAATGCCAGCGTGGTCGGTACCAATGATCCAACGCGTCTGGTAACCCCTCATACGCGCACGGCGAATGCAGGTGTCCTGGATGGTTTCGTTCAGGGCATGACCCATATGCAAAACGCCCGTGATATTAGGAGGCGGAACAACAATAGTAAACGTGTCATCGGCGTGCTCGCCCTGGCCTTTGCTGCGGCGAAAATAGCCTTCTTTCACCCACTCATTAAAAATAGGAGTTTCATGGGCTGCAAAGTCGTAATCGACCTTCTTTGCCTGTCCCTCTTCGTTTTTCTTATTTTCAGCCATTTTCGAATCCTTCTTTTTACACAGCTTATACGGCTCTCAATACGCCAGTGCCCGCCTTGAAAAGACGGGCAAAATCAACGTTTCCCACTACGCTAAAGCGCGACGATTTCCGGCTTCGTTTCACCCGTCACATCGGTAGCGCGGATAACAACACGTGAAGCTTCCTGATATTCCGGCAGCTCATACATGACATCCATAAGAATGCGCTCGCAAATAGAGCGAAGACCACGCGCACCGGTTGCGCGCTCTACCGCTTCATGCGCAATGGCACGAAGCGCTTCCTCTTCGAACTCCAGCTGGGAATCTTCAAAGCTGAACATCTTCTTGTATTGCTTGACCAGCGCGTTTTTCGGCTCCGTCAAAATGCGCACCAAGTCGTCCTCCGACAGCTCCTTCAGGGCAGTCACCACTGGAATACGACCAACGAATTCGGGAATCATGCCAAACTTATGCAAGTCCTCGGGAAGGACCTGCGCCAAAAGCTCCGCCTCTTCCTGCTTCTTGCTTTCAGGCAGCTCAGCGTTGAAGCCCAGGCTGCTCTTACCCACGCGCTGAGCGACGATATCGGAAAGGCCCACGAACGCACCGCCCAAAATGAACAGGATATTGTTCGTGTTGATGTGAATAAGTTCCTGCTGAGGATGCTTGCGTCCGCCTTGCGGGGGAACGGAAGCATCGGTCCCTTCAACGATCTTCAACAGCGCTTGCTGCACACCTTCGCCCGAAACATCGCGAGTGATAGAAAGGTTCTCTGCCTTTTTCGCAATCTTGTCAATCTCGTCGATATAGATAATGCCGATTTCTGCACTGGGAATATCGAAATCCGCAGCGGTAATGAGCTTCAACAGGATATTCTCAACATCTTCGCCTACATAACCCGCTTCGGTCAACGTAGTAGCATCGGCAATCGCGAAGGGAACCTTCAACGTACGCGCAAGCGTTTCGGCCAAAAGCGTCTTGCCCGAACCCGTGGGACCCAGCAGCAAGATATTGCTTTTTGCCAGCTCTACGTCGTCTTCATCGGCAATCTCTTCCATGCCAATGCGCTTGTAGTGGTTGTACACGGCAACAGAAAGCGCTTTTTTCGCATCTTCCTGCCCTACCACGTGCTCGGACAAGCGACGATAAAGCTCCTGCGGCGTAGGAAGATTCTCAAGAGAAGTCTCTTCGGCATATTCTTCCCTCCGATGAGCTTCTTCATTCGCATCGTAGAAATCATACTCGCCATTGCCCATGAAATCCATCTTGCCGCCCTGGGCAACAATGGCTCCCGCGCAAATGGAAACGCATTCATCGCAGATATTGATGCCATCGGGCCCGGAGACCATGGCGTTTGCCATGGATGCGGGCTTACCGCAGAAGGTGCAGCAAGGCTCATTCGTGTTATTACGGTTAGTCGCCATATTCCTTATTCGTCCTCTTCGGAAGTCTGTCCGTGAGTGGTTGCAATCTTGTCAACCAGGCCATATGCCAGGGCTTCCTCGGCCGTCATGTAATTGTCGCGCTCGGTATCACGCTGAATCGTCTCAACATCTTGACCCGTATTGTCGGCAAGAATCTCGTTCAAACGCTTGCGCGTCTTCAGCATGAAGTCGGCAACAATTGCAATTTCGGTCTGTTGACCCTGCGCACCGCCGGAAGGCTGATGAATCAAAACCATGGAATTAGGCAGGCAATAGCGCTTGCCCTTTGCGCCGGAAGACAGCAACACGGCAGCCATGGAAGCGCAGCAACCAATGCAAACAGTGGAAACGTCGCATTTGATGAAGTTCATGGTATCTAAAATTGCCAGGCCGGCCGTTACCGATCCTCCCGGAGAATTGATGTAAAGGGAAATATCCTTATCGGGATCAACGCTTTCCAGATGAAGAAGCTGAGCCACAACAGTATTCGCCACAGCATCGTTAATCTCTTCACCCAAGAACACAATGCGCTCATTGAGCAAACGAGAATAGATATCGTAGCTGCGCTCGCCTCGAGGAGACTGCTCCACAACATAAGGAATCAAAGATCCCTGGGCATTCAGTGCCATACCTACCTCACTTTCAACGGCCGCACAAAGGCGGCCGTCATAATCGGTTCAATAACGATGCTCATCATACTGAAAGCAGAAATGATTCGCCGCAATTGAAAACAATTTGCAACTTTGTAAAACGAAGCCGCGTTTTTTCTATTCAGCGTCAGCGGTTTCACCGAAGGGAATCTCGGTAACAACAGCGCCCTCAACAGCAGCGTTCATTGCCTTGGAGCGCAAAACGCCTTCGCGAACCAGATGCAGACGGCCAGCCTGCTTCCAGCTGTTGTACAGGCTCTCCCATTCATCAGCGCTTGCCTTGATGAACTCAGCCTGAACATCGCAGTCTTCACATGCAATCTCGAAGTGACGAGCCCATGCATCCAGGGCAAGATTCTGCTTAACAACCTCGGCAGCCTGCTGCTTGATGTCATCCTTGACCTGTGCGGCAGTAAGGTTATTCGCCTTCAGGTACGCATCGTAAGTCTGACCAGAGCGTTGCAGCTGCTGGAAGAATTCCTGGAGAAGATCCTGCTCCTGCTCTTCAACCATTGCCTCGGGGGCTTCGTCAGTCACGCGCTCAAGCAGCGCATAGAGAACACGGTCTTCCTTCAGGCGGGGCAAGAAATCGGCTTTCTGCTGAGTAAGAGACTCAGAAATACGCTCGCGCAATTCAGCAACCGTCTCAAAGCCAAAGTTATCAGCAACCCAGGCGTCGTCGACCGTCGGAGCAACCTTAGTCTTGAGTTCCTTAACCTCAACCGTGAAGGAAACAGACTCCGTCTTACCAACAAGCTCCTTCAGGTAGGCTGCGGTACCTTCCGTAACCGGCACGGAAAACTCAAGCTTATCGCCAGCAGCAGCGCCAACAAGCTTCTCGTCAAACTCAGCAGACATCAAGCCGGAGCCAATGGTGTACTGGAATTCATCGGAAGTAAGCTGATCAATCTTCTCAGCCTTATCATCGGCGGCCTGCATAGCCATGACCAAACGATCGCCTTCAGCAGCCTTTGCGCCTTCAGCAGCAACCTCAAACTGAGCGTACTGATCAATGATGGCATCGTACTGCATATCGATTTCAGCATCGGTGACCTCAGCTGCAGGCATTTCAATGGCAACGGGCTCATAGCTGGAAAGTTCAATTTCGGTACGCAGACCAATGGAGAACGAGAACGTGAAATCTTCGCCAGCGACAACAGAAGCGATTTCATCGAACTGAGCTTGGCCAACGGGGAACAGATCCGCTCCGTCGATTGCCAAAGGCATCATATCGTTGACAACATCTTCGGTAACGGTTGCTGCAATGTAGCCAGCGCCAAACGCGGCATCGATAACGGCGCGCGGTGCCTTGCCCTTACGGAAGCCCGGGAAGGTGTTCTTCTTAGCAACTTCCTTATAAGCACGATTAATACGCGCATCAATCTCAGAAGCTTCAACGGTAACCGTAATCTTTGCACGATTATCTTCGAGCGATTCTACTTTTGTTTCCACGAAAATCCTCCATCATTACTTACTTAATTGCACACTGCAATCTTATACACAAACATGAGTGCCTTGAAGCACATGCAACTTAATATTATCGCATATAACAGAAGGTATTTGAAGAAGATGAAGGCAAATGACTATAAAAAGAAGAGGGGGGCCGCATCGCTGCGGCCCCCCTCCCGGCGCAAACGCATCCGGGACGCATCCCGGGCGCGCAAAACGCCCTTCATGAGCGCGACGTCCTATCCTCCCACGGGCTTCCCCCGCAGTACTTTCGGCGAT
>CAKTVK010000011.1 GCA_934623455.1 uncultured Eggerthellaceae bacterium
TATGGTGCCGCCCTTCTGGCGCGGGATCGCGCGAACTCGGGCACCTCACCTTCGGCCTTGCCTTCGACCTCGCGTAGCGAAGTACGCCACGGTCTTGGCGCGACCGAATCTGAGGCACCGGAGTCCGCGCTTCGCGCGACGGAAGCCGCCGAGGGCATCTCCGCTCAGAAGCTGCGCAGCCTTCGCTCCGATGCCCTTGACGGCACGACGGACCAGGCACCGGAGTCCTCGCTTCGCGCGACGGAAGCCACAGAGGGCGCCGCGTCTTCCAACGCCGCTACGCCTGCGCCCCATACCTCTATGCTCACTATCGACGAAATTAACGCGCTGGCGCCCAGCCACAAGACGATACGCTGCAAGCGCTGCTCAAACGCGTGCTTGCTCACCATCAACGACTTTGGCGTAGACCCTGCCACGGGTAAGCATCGTCGTTTCATCACGGGCAACCGCTGCGAAAAAGGCGCGGGCGACACCAGCAAAGCGGGCAAAGTGCCGAACTTGTACGAGTTCAAAGAGCACCTGCTGTTCGACCGCGAAGGCGTTTCCACGCAAGACGCGCCGCGTGGCAGCGTGGGTATTCCGCGTGCGCTGAACATGTACGAAAATTACCCGTTCTGGCATACGTTCTTCACGAAACTGGGCTTCCACGTGGAACTTTCCGATCCCAGCTCGAAGAAAACGTACGAGGCGGGCATTGAATCCATGCCGTCCGAAAGCGTGTGCTATCCGGCCAAGCTGTCGCACGGTCACATCATGGACCTGCTGGGTCGCGACATCGACTTCATTTGGATGCCCTGTGTTCGCTGGGAGCGCCAGGAAGACGACGGCGCGAACAACCATTACAATTGCCCCATTGTCATGAGCTATTCCGAGGCGCTGAAACTTAACGTGGATGACCTGCGGGAATCGCGCATTGCGTTCATGAATCCGTTCCTGCCGTACGACGACAAAGAGGCGCTGAAGCTGCGTTTGTTCGAACAGTTCGGCGCGAAGGGCAAGCTCCAGGAAGCGCTGCGTGAGCGCGCCGCGGCAACAGGCACGGAAGTGGTGAAGGCCGCGACCGGCAACTTCCCCACAAAAGAAGAGATTTGCGCAGCCGTGGACGCCGCGTGGGAAGAGGACCTGCGCTTCAAGGATGCCATGCGTGCGAAGGGCGAGGAATGCCTGCGTTGGCTTGAAGAAACGAGCGGGCACGGCATTGTTTTGGCTGGTCGACCCTATCACAACGACCGCGAGATCAACCACGCCATCCCCGAGCTTATCACGAGTTTTGGTTTGGCGGTGCTTACGGAAGACTCCATTGCCCACTTGGGCAAGCTCGAGCGCAACCTGCGCATTTACGACCAGTGGATGTACCATACGCGCCTGTATAACGCGGCGAAAGTGGTCACGCAGCGAAACGACCTTGACCTGATTCAGCTGAACTCGTTCGGCTGCGGCTTGGATGCCCTTACCACCGATCAGGTGCAGGAGATTCTGGAAGGCTCGGGCAAGGTTTACACCGTGCTCAAGATCGACGAAGTGTCAAACTTGGGTGCTGCCCGCATTCGTGTGCGCTCGCTTCTGGCAGCGCTGCGTCAGCAGGCGCCCTTGGCTAATTTGGATGTTCTTTCCGCAGATGAGCAGCAGATTCTGTACGACAGCGTGAAGGTATGCGATTCGTGCGTATCGGGCGAATTCGATGAGCAGCGCGAAGCGGCTTCCACTGAATTCCCGCGTCCCGAGTTCACGCAGAAGATGAAGGACGAGGGCTGGACCATCATTGCGCCGCAGATGGCGCCGTATCACTTCGAGCTGCTGGTGCCCATTTTCCACAAGTATGGCTACAACGCCGAGCTGCTGCCTTCCGTTGACCCGAAGGCCGTGGACGCGGGCCTGAAATACGTGAATAACGATATTTGCTATCCGTCCATTTTGACGGTCGGCCAAATTATGGAAGCCGTGACGAGCGGACGCTACGACACCGATAAGCTGGCTGTTCTTATTACGCAAACAGGCGGCGGCTGCCGTGCCACGAACTACATCAGCTTGATTCGCAAGGGCTTGAAAGAGGCGGGCTACGGGCATGTTCCCGTTATTGCCATTGCGCTTTCGCACACAAACGAGCACAACGAAGGCTGGCATATGTCGGCGAAGATGTGGAAGGACGCAATTCCGGCCTTCCTGTTCGGCGACCTGCTGAGCCAGTGTTTGTACCGCGTGCGTCCGTACGAGGCCGAGCCGGGCAGCGCGAACGCCCTGTTCCGCAAGTGGATGGACTACTTGGGACAGAACATGGGCAAGCTGAGCTACCGCCAATGCAATAAGCTGTACGCGCAAATCGTGCAGGAATTCGACGTGCTGCCGTGCGTGAACTTTGGCAGCAAGCCGCGCGTGGGCGTGGTGGGCGAGATTCTGGTGAAGTTCCATCCCACGGCAAACAACCAGCTCATCGACGTGATTGAAGCGGAAGGTTGCGAAGCAGACGTGCCCGGACTTATGGACTTCTTCCTGTTTGGCATTGCGAACCGCGAGTACCGTCACCAGGAATTGGCGCCCGATTTCAAGAACCACTTGATTGGCACGATTGGCATCAAGATTGCCGAGAAGCTGCGCGATCCCATTCGCAAGGCACTTGCGAAATCCGAGCGCTTCTGGCCTATTGGCACCATCGATCAGTGTGCGAAGAGCGCCAGCGAGATTCTTGACCTGTGCAACATGATGGGCGAGGGTTGGCTGCTCACGGGCGAGATGGTGGAGCTCATTGAGCGCGGCACGCCTAATATTGTGTGTGCGCAGCCGTTCGCGTGCCTGCCGAACCATGTGGTGGGCAAGTCGGTCATCAAGGAGCTGCGTCGTAGGCACCCGGAAAGCAACATTGTTGCCGTAGACTACGATCCCGGCGCGTCCGAAGTGAACCAGCTGAACCGCATCAAGCTCATGATTTCGGTGGCAAAGGCGAACCTGGCGAAGAACGGCGGTCATCAGTAAGCGTGACCGTGCCGCGTTCCGTGTTTCCGAGCAGCCCTTTTGTTGACAAATTACCCCACCTTTTGTCAACATTTCGAGCATTTGAGAACCCGAGGTGCCCTGTGCGCCTCGGGTTTTTTGCGTCTTGCTGTGGTATGTAATCCGCGTTCAGATGTTTTTTTGACGCGATACCGCCCAGTTATGTGATCGGCCTGATAAAAACAACCCATTTTTCGGTGGATTTTCTTCTTTGTAATCGCCAAGAATCAGTGTTTCCCCAGGTCGCAAAAAAGTAAGCTAGAGTAAACCCACAGAAAAGTGGGTCGTTTTTATCAGAGCAGGAAACGATGCTGCCTTCGACGCCTATGTTGTCGTTTTTCTCGTCCGAATGTGCAAAATATTCCCGTTCGGGGTACCTTGGGGAGCGTTTGCAGACCATATTGCGCCGTCTAAGTTGTTTCCGATCCGCAAAAGCCCAGGTCGTGCACTGCAGGTGTCGGGTGAACGAGGGTCGGTGCCCTTTCAACCTGCCCCGAACAGGAATATTTTGCGCATTCGCGCCCTATTTCCGACAAGATGGCCTTTGCCCGCGCATTTTATCCAGGGCGATTCGCTATATTCGTCAAGGCTGCTCGGCAATGGAAAGAGCTTGCCCCTGGAAGTGTCCTTTCGCATTCGGGGTGCTGAATTGTTGACAAAAGGTGGGGTAGTTTGTCAACAAGGGAACGGGCGCGCGGTCTCATCGGGTCACGCCGCAGGTTTGACAGAATGCGGCGTTTGTCTCGCAGGCCATCGCTATCTACTGCGGCAAATAAAGTTCGCTCGCTGAGACTACATGAATGCCAAAAGCTGCACAAGCGGAATGGTTGCTACGGAAACTACCAGGGTGACCACGGTCATGCCGGTGGCATATTCGCCTTCGTTGCTGTTCATGGAGGCAATCATGGGAACAACGGTCATGATGGGCAAACTCATGATGGCAACCATGGATACCATCATGGGCTGAGGTAAGCCAATAAGCATGAAAATGTGGCCGCCAATTACAGGCAGCAAAACCATCTTTACGACAATGCCCACATAAAGCTCGGCGCATTTCAGCACCTGCATCCATTTGGAGAAACACACCATGGCGCCCAGATACATCATGCACATAGCGCTGGTGGCTTTGCTGATGGTTGCTAGGGTATCGTTGATCACAACGGGAATAGGAACGCCGATAAGCACAACAATCAAGGCAAGCGCTATGGCAATGATGTTGGGCGAAATGAAATTCTTGATGGTGAACTTGGTTTGGCGGTCGCGACCCGTGGCCATCCAGATGCCAAAGGTCCAGAAAATAGCCTGGTCAACAATGGTGAATAGCATCATGTACAGCATGCCTGCGGTGGGGAACAAGGCAACCAGCAGCGGAATACCCACAAAACCCGTGTTTCCGAACATGAAGCAGAAGGTAAAAATCTTATCGCGGTCTCCCTTGAGGCGCATGATTTTTGCCGCAGCGAAAAGAATCACTGTTACCACAACGTAGAAGACGATGGCGAATACCACAATGATGGCGTTTTCTGCGATGGCTTCTTTGGTGGTAGCGATAGTGCCGTAGAAAATAAGCACAGGAAGCAGAATTTTGGTAATGATCAGAGTGAGGTGGGGCATAGATTCTTGCTTAATGACGCCTTTCTTGCCAGCGACAAAGCCAACGGCAAGAATCAGGAAAAAGATAATCATTTGGTGTAAGGTGACCTCAAAAGCCATGGCTTCTCCTTGTGTTGTTGGTTTTTTGAGAAATTGTAAAAGAGTGGCTTTTGTTTTGCTGTACAATTTCGTACATAGTGTACGAAATTTAAGGAAGAACTATGACACGCCCCGACTCAAGAAATAAACGAACCGAGCAGCAAATAGCGAATGCTCTTTTGCGTTTGCTGGAGAAGAAGCCTTTCGAGGCGGTGAGTGTTTCGGAGCTGGCGCGCGAGGCGAATGTGAGCAGGTCAACGTTTTATGCGCACTTTGACAATGCCGACGACGTATTTGTGCGGCTGGTTAAGGAGATGAACCAGTACTCCCGGGAATTGCGCATCCAGCTTCGATGCGATGGGTGCCAAGAGCGGGGTGGTCGCCAGCCTTTCTGTGCGCTGTTGCGCGAAAGCCAGCGTTATCATGCGTTGGTGCGTGATCCTCATTTTCTCCAGGTGTATCTGAGGTTTTCTGAAGACATCATGGAGGGCGACATCTATGCTGACTTGGTGAATGACGGCTTGCCTCAGGATGTTGCTCAGATGATCTTCCGTTTTCAGATGAGTGGCTGTTATATGGCTGCGATAGAAACCCCCGCTAACGCCGACTGGACGCGTATGCGAGCGTCGTTGGATACGTTCATTCGTGGTGGCATTGCGGCACTGCGAGACAGGTAGGCTGAGTGTATGTTGTTGACAAATTACCCCACCTTTTGTCAACAAAAAATCCGAGGCGCTGCTTGCCCTCGGATTTTTTTGTTTCTGTTTCTTTGTGACAAACCCTTGTCGGCCGACACCCTGAACACCGTGAATTGTTGACAAAAGGTGGGGTAATTTGTCAACAAACGGCGTTACGAGCGCTCGTTGTTGGAGGCAAGGTAGAGCAACGCGTTGCAGATGCATGCGGCAATGTTGGAGCCGCCTTTGCGTCCGCGCGCAACAATGTAGGGCACGTCGGTGCGGCTCAAAATGAGCTCCTTGGACTCCACCACGTTCACGAAGCCAACGGGCACGCCTACAATGAGCGTCGGCGTGACCATGGAGCCTTCTTCAAGCATCTCGTACAGGCGGATAAGGGCGGTCGGTGCATTGCCCACGGCGTAGATCAGGGGTTTTCCCAGCGCCGCGCCGCGCTCCATGCACACGGCGGAGCGCGTGATGCCGCGCTCTTTCGCCTCGGCGGCAACATCGGGATCGGTCATGAAGTTCAGCACTTCGCCGCCAAAACGCCCCAGCACGCGCTTGTTGATGCCGGCTTTCGCCATGTTCGTGTCCGTTACAATGCTCACACCCGACTTCAGCGCTTCAACGGTGCGTGACACGGCGTGTTCGGAAAAGCACAGGTTATCGGCGTAATCGAAGTCCGCCGACGTGTGAATGCAGCGTTTGATGACCAGCTCGTTTTCTGGATCAAGAACGCGATCGCCCAGCTCAGAGGTAATAATCTCAAAGCTGCGCGTCTCAATATCGGCCGGCTTTACAAACTGGATCTCGTCTAATGGGTTGCTCATAGCCCCTCCTTAACAATGCGATAAATTGCGTCCATATCCAGCGATTCGCGCACGGTTTGCGCTAGCTGGTCGTATTGGCGGTTCTTGTAAGCGCGGAAGCTCTCGGTGGGGAAGCCCTCGGTGGAAAGTCCACGCGCTTCGCACAGCATGCGCGCCAGCTCAAACGGGAAGCTGCCTTCTTCCATGAGGCCGTGGCAGTACGTGCCCATAACGTTGCCGCATACGCAACCGTCCTGCGCGCTGGGGCGGCCATCTTCATATTCAAGCGTGGCGAAGGGTACAGCGCCGCACTCTTCCTCGATGGTGGAAACACCCATATGGATCTCGTAGCCATCAAGCGTTGTACCTGATAGCGGGGTTAAAACGCCACCGAACGTGCCGGTGGTTGCTTTCACGCGCGTGCGCGTCTTCGCGTCTTGGAACACGGTATGCACGGGAAGCAGCCCCAAGCCTTCTGCCGTGCCGCCACCTTCTGTGTTGTCGGGGTCGGCAATGGAGCGTCCCAGAATCTGGTAGCCGCCGCACACGCCCAACACCGGGCGTCCCGTTGCGGCATATGCGCGAATTGCCTGGTCCAGACCAACTTTGCGCACCCAAGCCAAGTCGCCCATGGTGTTTTTCGATCCGGGAACCACTAAAAAGTCGGGCGCGCCAAGCTGCTCAGGCTTGTAAACGTAGCGCACGGCAACGCCGGGGAAGCGTCCCAGCGGATTGAAATCGGTGAAGTTCGAGATGTGCGGAAGCCCAATAACGGCAACGTCAACCATTCCGGCGGTGGGCGCGGTGGTGCTTAAGCGGCCGGAAAGCGAGTCTTCGTCATCGATGTCCACGTGCATGTAGGGAATAACGCCCACTACGGGGGTGTCGGTCAGGTTTTCCAGCATGTCCAGGCCGTTTTCCAGCAGCGATACGTCGCCGCGGAAGCGGTTGATCACGGTGCCTTTCACCATGGCCTGCTCTTCGGGTTCCAGCAGCTTGATGGTGCCGTACAAGCTGGCAAACACGCCGCCGCGATCGATATCGCCCACCAAGATGATGGGAGCGCCCGCCATAGCTGCCATGCCGCAGTTCACGAAGTCGTTTTGCTTCAGGTTGATCTCGGCGGGGCTGCCGGCGCCTTCCAGCACAATGATGTCGTTTTGTTCCGCCAGCGTGTCGTACGCCTGCTTGATGGTGGGGCGCAGCTGATCTTTGAACGCGTAGTAATCGCGCGCGGGCATATCGCCGCGCACTTCGCCCAGCACGATAACTTGGCTGCCGGTGTCGCCCGTGGGCTTAAGCAGCACGGGGTTCATGAGCACCGAAGGTTCAATGCCCGCTGCTTCAGCCTGCATGACTTGCGCGCGGCCCATCTCCAGCCCTTCGGCGGTAATATAGCTGTTCAGAGCCATGTTTTGGCTTTTGAAGGGTGCGACTTTATAGCCGTCTTGCGCAAAAATGCGGCACAGCGCCGCAGCGACAAAGCTTTTGCCGGCGTCGGAAGTGGTGCCCAGCACCATAATGGCTTTTGCCGTCATGCGATTTCCTTTCCCTTTCGTGCGCTTCCCTTTATGGTAACGCTGTTTCGCGTTTTAGGTTTCCAGTTTGGAGAAGCCGTTACGGCGGCTTCTCTGTTGAGCGCGCCTCTGCTATTGCATACTTGTTGCTGTTTGCGATACCGCTGTTTGCTTCCTGCTTTGCTAGCACCCGTGTTTCCGCTGTTCAAGCACGGTATCGATTGCTTGCAGCAACTGTACGTTTTCCTCATGCGAGCGCACGGCAATGCGATACCACCCCTGGTCCAGGTTGTGATAGTTCGCACAATCACGCACCAGCACGCCTTGCTCGCGCATTTGCTGCACGAACGTGGGTGCGCCGGGCTGCTCTGCCACATGGAACAGCAGGAAGTTCGCAGTGCCCCAGCCGGCAATGTTGCGCTCCTTCAGCGCCACTTTCAGGAATGCGCGCTCTTCGCGCGTGATGGTGCGCACCTGCTCTACGTATTCGGTGCAGCCCAGCGCCGCAATTCCTGCCGCCTGTGCCAAGTTCGACACACTCCAAGGCTGGCCTGCTGCACGCATTGCTTCGATGAGCGCGTTGTTGCTGGTCAGCGCGTAGCCCAGGCGAATGCCCGGTATGCCGTAGAGCTTTGTGAATGCCTTCAGCACCACCAAGTTCGGGTAGCGCTCAAGCCACGGAACCACGCTGATTCCCTGCGGGTCGTCCAAGAAGCCCACGAAGCACTCATCTACCAGAAGCGTGGTGTTGCACTGCACGCACTTCTCCAGAATACGCTCCATCAGCTCGTGCGAAACGGTTGCACCCGAAGGATTGTTCGGCTGGCAAATCACTGCCAAGTTGGTTTCGGGGGTGATGAAGTCGGCGAAGTCGTCGCGCACGGCGAAATCGTACTGCTTGGAAAGCGGATAGAAATCCAGTGCTGCATTCGTGGTTGCCAGTGCTTGCTCGTATTCCGCAAACGTAGGTGCGCAAACCAGCGCGCAGCGCGGTTTTACCGCCGCTACCAGGCGAAAGAGCAAGTCCGAGCTGCCGTTCCCGCAGAGAATGCAGCGCTCGTCAACGGTATCGTGCGCAGCCAGCGCGCGTACCAAGTCGCGACAAAGCGGGTCGGGGTAGTTGGCAACATCATCCAGCGCGGCGCAGACTGCTTCGCGCACTTCGACGGGCACGCCCAGCGGCGCGATGTTCGCCGAGAAATCAAGTGGGCGCGTGCCGTATTCCTCCTGGAAGCCCTTGATGTCGCCTCCGTGTTCAAGCATGTGGAAAGCCCCTTCCTTCAATTATCTCCCAAGTGTTCCCGCTCAACTCTCGTGAGCTTGGCACTAGGCAATTCCAAAAACAAACAAGCGAATGACCAGCGCAAATGCGCACGCAATGCTTGCCGCCGCGAACATCAACTTATGGCTGGTTGCAATGTCGGCTGGTGCAATGGCGCGGGTTGCGTCGCCCACGCTTTCTTTGTGCACAACCTTTCCGAAGTACACCGCGTCACCCAAAAGCGCTACGCCCAGCGCACCCGCAACGGCGCTTTCGCACTGACCCGAATTCGGAGACGTGCTTTTCTTGCGATCGCGCGCCCAGATGTGAGCAGCGCGTGCGGGACTGCAGCCAGGCACGAAGACGGCTGCAGCGCATAACAACAAGCCGGTGATGCGCGCAGGAATGAAATTCGCCACGTCATCAAGTAACGCTGCGGCACGCCCGAAATCAAGGTACTTCTCGTTTTTGTAGCCAATCATGCTATCCATGGTGTTGATGGCTTTGTAAAGCATTGCCAGCGGTGCTGCGCCCAACGCGAAATAAATCAGCGGGGCAATGGAGCCGTCGCTCGTGTTTTCTGCAACGGTTTCCACGGCAGCTTTCGTGCAACCTTCGGCGGTGAGCTCGGTGGTGTCGCGTCCCACGATCATACCTACTTCGCGACGCGCTTTTTCCAGATCGTCATTCTGAAGTGCCTGGTAGACGGGCAAGCTGGCATCGGCTAGGCAGCGCGTAGCCATAATCTGGTAGAACCAAAACGCCTGCAGCACTAGGAAAACTGCCGGGTGAATGAGCCATGCCACCACCGAGACTGCCAGCGTGGGCACAAATGCGGCAGCGCATACGGCAACAACCAGAATGCGCCCCGCGCGGCGCAGCTTCGCAGGGTCGTTTTCGGCACGAGAACGCAATGGCGGCTCAAGCTTCGCAATGAGCTTGCCCAGCAGGATAGCGGGGCAGATGGCGGCGAAATGCTCGCCAAACAGCAGGTCGGCAGCGTAGCCCACAACAAGCGCTACGCTTACGCAGAAGGCAACACTCATAAGGCGTCCTGCGCTTCCGTGCTGCTCGATGGCTCGTTTGTGGCGCTTTGCTCGGAGCGCGGCGCTTCTTCCGCGCCGTTCATCTCGTGTTTATAGGCAGCCGCCGCTTCCACGAAACCACGTGCGAGCTTTTGGCAATTCGGCAGGTAGAAGTGGGGGAATCCCGCAAAAAGACGGTCTTCCAGCACGCAGCAATCCCACTGCTTGCCCATGTATTTCACGGCGTGGCACGCTTGCCCGTTATGCGAACTGTCAAAGTAATGGAACTCGTGCGCGCGCAACGTGTCGCCCGCATCAAGCCCCATGCCGTGCTCGGAAGCGGTGAGCTCAATGTAGCCAAAGCGCGAAAGTTTACCCGTGTAATGCACTTCACCAGGGATAACGCCTGCCATGGACCAAGTGCGACCCTCGATATCGGTCAGGTTTTCTTGCAAGTACATGAAGCCGCCGCATTCCGCAAACAGCGGCATGCCCGCCGTGTGACGTTCGCGTAGCTGGCGTGCCAGTGCTTTATTTTCCGCCAAGGCAGCGGCATGCAGCTCGGGGTAACCGCCGCCCAAGTAAACGCCGCACGTGCCCTTGGGCAGCGTATCGCCCGCCAGTGGTGAGAAAAACGCCAGCTCAGCGCCAAGTTTACGCAACAGCTCCAAGCTTTCTTCGTAATAGAAGCAGAAGGCCTCGTCTTGCGCCACGGCGATAATCGGTTTATTCGCGGTTGCGGCCGTCACGTGCGAAGGATTATATTCCAGCGCCGATGCCTGCTGCGCTATGGTAAGCAGCGCATCAATGTCGATAGTTTCCTCCAGCGCGTCCGCCACAGCATCAATGCGTTTTTGCAGGTCATCCACTTCGTTTGCGGTAACCAGACCCAAATGACGGCTCTCTAGCGCAAATTCTGGCTTGTTCGGCACGTACCCCAACACGGGAATGCCGCATTCTTGCTCAATGGCGGGGGCAAGCAGCGCAGCCAAGCCCTTCGTGCAGCGGTTGATGATAACGCCCGCCACGCTGTTGGGTTGGCGGTACTCGATGATGCCTTTCAGCGATGCAACCAGGGTAAGTGACGCGCCACGTCCGTCGGCAATCAGGATCACCGGTGTGTTCGTGGTCTGCGCAACGTGGTAAGCGCTAGCCGTTACCGTGGTGCCGCCCAGGCCATCGTAGTAGCCCATGACGCCTTCTAGCACTGCAATGCGTTGCGCAGCTGCCGCGTTGTGCGCGGCGTTTTCTTCGCGCAAGGTGGCTGTGTCTTGTGAAGCGGTTGCTTCTGGGTTGGCGACTTCTGCGCAAACAGCGCTTCCGCCAGCGCTTTCGCCTGCGCCTTCTGCATGGACGCCTGCCAGCGCGCTTTCGACCAGCAGCGTGCGCACCTGGTCTTCCGTGGAGAAGTACAAATCCAGGTTGCGGCAGGGCGTGTTCAGCACCGAACGGTGGAACATGGGGTCAATGTAGTCGGGGCCGCACTTATACGCGTGCACGTTTGCGCCGCGCCTGTCAAGGCAGCGCAAAATGCCACTCGTCACGGTTGTTTTTCCCGAGCCGCTGGATGCGGCAGCGAATAAAACGCGCGGAAGCTCTGCTAACATGCGGCGCTCGCTCCTTCGCTTGCTGCGGCGGCAGTGGGCTTGGCGGCGTCAGCACCAGCACCAGCACCAGCACCTTCCGCACTCATGATATACACGGGATTTTCAGCCGTCATCAGGTGATATGGACCCGCTTTGCGGTCGCGCGAGATATTCGCTTGCACGATCTCCACGTTCGTGAGTCCGAGCTCTTTGAAGCTTTGCAGTGCAGCTCCGATGGTTTCCAGCGTAATGGCGGTTACCACGAAACGAACTTGCGGGTTTTTCTCGAGCGCCACTTGCATGATGCGCGTTAAATTTCCGCCCGAACCGCCAATGAACACGCGATCGGGGGCAGGCAGCGGCTCCAGTGCTTCGGGGGCCTTGCCAGCCACAATGCGCAAGTTGCACGCACCCATGCGTTCCTTGTTCTGCGCCATAAGCTCCAGCGCAGGTTCATTGCGTTCTATTGCAATGACCTGGCCTTCTGTTACGGCGAACGCTATTTCGAGGGATACGGAGCCCGTTCCGGCACCTACGTCCCACACGGTATGCTGCGGCTCCAGGTGCAGCTTGCATACGGAAAGCTCGCGCACTTCTTCTTTTGTCATGGGGGCATCGCCGCGCTGGAAATCGCTGTCGGCGAAGCTTGGCGCGTTATAACGACGGTGCAGGGGAGCATCGTTTTCCACGAGCATGACTGCCAAATCCAGGAATTCCTGCTGCGCCAGCTCGCTGGCGGTGCCGCTAACAATGCGCTCATCGGGGTAGCTTAAACGCTCGCCCGCATAAGCGCGCACGTGACCCAGCCCGCGTTCGCAGAGCTCTTGGCAAATCTCATGCACTTTCGCGTTGCCGCCCGTAAGCGCAAACGTAACGGCGTGGCTTTGCACGGCGCCCACCACGTTGCAGCTGCGTCCGTGGGCGGATACCAAATGAGCGTTCTGCCAGGGCTTTTTCAGCTTCGCGCAGAAATAAACGGGAGAAGATATGCCCGGCAGCGCTTCAACATTGCAATCGGCAAGCAGGTCGTACAGGCCCGCCGCTCCGCTGTAGAAACCTTGGTCGCCCGAAAGCAGCACGCTAACAGTAGCGGCAGTGCTTTCGTGGATTGCTTGCGCGATGTCGCTTGACTTGATCATGATCAAGCGCTCGCCTTCGAACTGGGGAAAGGCGTCAACCAAACGACGCGCACCAATAACCAGCTGGCTTTCTTCCACGGCGCGCTGCGCTCCCAAGGTGAGCGTGTCGGGGTTTCCCATGCCGATTCCCACCAAATAAACTTTCTTCATTCGTTTGCTCCTTGGGCTGATGAGGCTCAGATTTCAGTGTTTGCGAAGACGCGCGGCAATTCTGCGTGGCTGCGTGGTGCAACTGCGGTGCCGCGTATCTCGTTTGCGGCAATTCCGCGGGGGTCGCTCAGTGCTTCAAACGCTTCCTTAACCGACATGCCATCTTTTTCAACGGGACGCGCAACAACTACAACGGTCACGCCATGCGCACGTGCCGCCGCAAGTTTTTCGGGATAGCCGCCTGCGGTCCCCGATTCTTTTGTGACCAGGGTTTTTATGTCGAAACGCTCAATTGCGTCTTCGTTTTCCTGCTGTGAGAACGGTCCGCGTCCCGCCAGGATATGCTCATCGGGCAACCCCATGCTCCGTGCTTTTTCAAGCGATGCTTCATCGTCAAGCACGCGTGCCACTAAACGTTCCCGATAATGGGGAAGCGCCTGGTAAACGGCAAGTTCCTTGGCTCCTGTCGTGGAGAGCACGGCACCTTCCGCGGGAATCAGGGCAACGGCTTCCGCAAGCGTGGGTGCCACCAGGCAGTCTTGTACGTCGCCTAAGGGACGTAACACGCGCACGTATGGTTTTCCCGCCAGCGCTGCAGCTTCGCGCACGTGGCCGCTGATGCTTTGCGCGTACGGGTGCGTGGCGTCAACAACAGCATCGAAATCGCCCATGAACTGGACTTTTTCCTCTTGGGTGAGCGCTCCTTGGTGAAACGAAACCAAAGGGCTGTCCACAAAGAAGTCTTTCAAGCCACGCTCGGTCGCAACGCTCACGCACACGGATACGCCCGTATCCGCCAAGAGCTGCGTGAGCTCGCGTCCCTCGGACGTGCCCCCGAAAATCAATATGTTCGATGCCTTCGTCACGGTATTTCCGCTTAGTGCCTTTCTTGCCATGCCTTGGCGCCTTGAGCTGCTCGCTTGCGCTTGCTGCCGCTTGAGCTCCGATGTGCCATTCCCTCGCCGCACTTATGCCGCGCAACGTCTTGTCCGCCCGCACATCGCGCGTCTTGCGCCTGAGCAAGCACTCACGTGTTTCGTGCGCTCTATCAGGCGTTACTGCTCGTTTTTATCCCACTGCTTCTTCTTCTGGTAACCGCGCGGCGTGACCATCTTTCCGTCGATGATCGCCGTTGATTTGTTGCCGATAAATGCCGTGCAGAACATGTCGGCGGGAAAGTCGCGCAGATCCTGCAGCGTACCTGTCCAGGTTTCTTCGCCCGGGCGGCCAATGTTGCGCACTACGCCGCAGATAATGTCGGCGCCCTTGCCATTTGCCAGCAAGATATCGCAGGCTTTCTGCAGGTAATCGGTACGACGATGGCTTGCCGGGTTGTACAGCGCAATGCAGAAATCGGCGCCAGCCGCTGCCGCCAAACGCTGCTCGATAAGCTCCCAGGGAGTGAGCAAGTCGGACAGGGAAATAACGCAGAAGTCGTGGGTCAAAGGCGCGCCCAAGCGCGATGCGCCGCTCAGAGCTGCGGTAATGCCCGGCACCACGTGGATTTTAACAGGCGCGAATTCGTGTGCCAGCTCGTAGCACAGGCCCGCCATGCCATAGACGCCCGCATCGCCGCTGCATACCATGGCAACGTGCTTGCCGTCGGCTGCCATTTCCAGCGCAGCGCGGCAACGATCGATTTCCTTGGTCATGGGCGTGGTGAACACGGGGGTATTCGGTGCCACCTTCTTCGCCAAGTCAACGTAAACGTGGTATCCGCACAGTACTTCCGCGTTGCGCAGCGTGGCAACGGCTTCTTGCGACATGAACGCTTCATCGCCTGGTCCCAAGCCCACAATGGTGAGCTGGCCCTTCTGTGGGCCCGGCTTGAAAAGTGACTCATAGATGTCGGAGCCCAAGCCTCCCTCGAGCCCCGTGGTGCTCACGGCTTTTTCTTCGTCGAACGTGGCGGCCATGGTGTCTGCCACGGCGCCCAAAGCGCCCATTGCGCAGGTCTGTTCGGACATTTGCGACACGAGCTCTCGTATAGCCTTCAGGCGCGCGCTTTCTGCATCTTCGATGCGCATCTCGCCTGGCTGCTTTGACAAGCGGCGTTTTCCTTGCGGCGCTGCTTGGGTGTTAGACGTGGGAAGACTTGCAACATCCCAGTTCAAATGCGGGTTCTTCAAAGCAATGGCAAACGTGATGCCGTTGATGACCGTCTTGTGGGTCAAAAGCTGTTCGCCTGCGGCCACGGCAGCGCGCTCGCATACGCAAGATGTGCCGGTAACGCCCGATACGAAATCCGATGCCGAGAAATCGCCTTCCTGATTGTTGAGCACAGCGGCTTCAAACGTCACAAACGGAAGGTCGCGGTTCTTCGCGAACTCAATCAAGCCAGGTTCTTCTGCTTTCAGATCGATGCTTGCCACGCAGCAAAGCGACGCGGGGTGAATGCCTGCTTCTTCCAGGAACAACGCAGCGCTTTCCTCAATGCGCTCAGCCGTTGTGCCCTTGCGGCAGCCCACGCCCAGCACCGCAACGGGTACGATAACGTCTAGGTCAGCCACGGTGTCAACGCGGCAACCAACATGGAAGCGCGGACGTCCATCGTCTTTGAATACGGTGTGAATCGGAATAATTTCCACGCCTTGGGGCGTCTCGCCATCAATGGGGAAGGCAGTGGCGCACTCGACCGTCTCTCCTCTGAGCAGGGCAGCCGTGATAAGCTTGATGCCTGCGGTTTCGGGCACCAGCAAGTTTTGCGATGCTGCCCAGCTGTCCACGGCAAACACGCCGTTCACGTCCGATGCGGTGGTAATAACCAGGTTCGCGCCACAGAAATCGCTCAACATGCGCGCCAAGTTGTTCGCGCCGCCCAGGTGTCCCGAAAGCAGCGGAATGCAGTTTTGGCCCATCTCGTCGAGCACAATAACGGCGGGATCGTCTTTTTTATTCTGAATCAAAGGAGCTATCGTGCGCACCGCAATGCCGGTGGCGCCAATGAACACCAGTGCGTCCGCAATTTCAAATTGTTCGCGGGCCCATTTCGTGTGGCTCACTTTTTTCGGACCAAAACCGTAGGTGACGCTGGTGTTTTGGCCGCGTTGCTCCAACCCTTGCGCTAAGTGCTTCGCTAAGGTCAGCCCTTTTTCGGTGAAGGCGATGAAGGCGATATCCATAAGAGGGAGCTCCTTTTCCTTTACTTCTGCCTGCGCGTTGTGCGCTCGGTGCTTCGTGTTGCGTTTCGCTTCGCGTGTTTCGTGCCGTGTATGGTGGTGCGTTTTACGCTGTCGTGCGTTGCTGCGCCAACTGCAGAGCCTCCGCAGCGGGCCTGCGGGGCACCCGCTATTCCGCGTGACTGGACTTGCTTGCCTGGCGGAATTCGGTGGTGAAGGTGGGGTCGTACAACTTCGAGCGTTCATAGGTGCTGTTCAGGAAGCCGCCAACGCACACCAGCGCCGTCTTCGTAATGTTGTTTTCCTTTGCTGTTTGCGCCAGCGTGCCCACGGTGCAATGGAATACTTTCTCGTCGGGCCACGTTGCTTTATACACCAGTGCGGCGGGCGTGTCCTTCGTGTACGCGCCGCCGGCAATCAGTTCGCCTTCCAGCTTGTCTAAAAGACCCGTGGAAAGGAAGATGACCATGGAGCAGCCGTGGCTTGCCATCTTGCGCATTGCTTCGCCCTCGGGAACGGGGGTGCGACCTTCCATGCGCGTGATAATCACGCTCTGCGAAACGGAAGGCAGCGTGTATTCCGCTTTCAGGGCCGAAGCCGCGCCGCAGAAGCTTGAGACGCCCGGCGTGTAATCGTACTCAATGCCGTCTTCGTCCAGGATGTCCATCTGCTCGCGGATGGCGCCGAACAAGCAGGGGTCGCCCGTGTGCAGGCGAACGGTGGTCTTGCCTTCTTTTTCCGCCGCGCGCATGACTTCAATGACTTCTTCAAGCGTCATGGTGGCGCTGTTGTAAATGGCGCATTCGGGTTGCGCGTACTCAAGCAGGGCGGGGTTGACCAAGCTACCTGCGTAAATAATGACGTCGGCCTTGCGCAGCATGTCTGCGCCGCGTACGGTGATTAAATCGGCAGCGCCGCTGCCAGCTCCTACGAAATGAATCATTGTTCCTCTTTTCGTTTCCAATCGTCCATTAATCGTTTTGCGTTATCGGTGCAGGTCAAAAGGCCTGTTTTATTCGAGAAGATAACGGCGCCCATATCCATCTTGTCGCCCGCGCGATGCTCCAACTGATACTGGATGGCGCGCGCCAAGCGGTCGAGCACTTGATTTTTCACGCCGGCAGATTCTACCACGTCAAGGCAGGCGTCGGTTGTCATACAGTCGAAGATGTCCAAGACGGTCTGTTGATTTGCGCCCGCTGCTGCGGCGTGCGCGGCGAAAATCTCGCGACGGCAGTCCGCCATGCGGGAGTGGGTGTCCATAACGCCGCCCGCCACTTTGACGAGTTTGCCAATGTGACCTACCAGCAACAGTTGCTCAAAGCCTTCTTCGGCTGCTTGATCAAGTGTGAAGCCAATGAAGTTTGCGCAGCTCACAACAGGGATATCCGCGGGAAGCCCCATGGTTTCCAGGAATGCCTGCCCGTAGTTGCCCGGAACAACAATCAAGCGCTTGCCGCCGTTCGCGGCGCGCACGTGAATCTCGACTTTCAGCGCGTCTTGCAGCGCTTTCAGGCTGCGCGGCTCCACAATGCCCGAGGTGCCCAGAATCGAGATGCCACCCACAATGCCCAACGAGGGGTTGAACGTTTTGCGGCCAATTTCTACGCCTTCCGGCACTTCAACCACCACGTTGAACCCGCCCAGGTAGCCCGCCTCAAGGGCGGCGTCTTCAAGCGCGGCGCGAATCATGGCGCGCGGGCCGGAGTTGATGGCGGCATTGCCAACGGGCTGGTCAAGGCCGGGGCAGGTCACGCGGCCTACGCCGATGCCGCCGTCAATGGAAATGTCCTGGTCGCACAAGGTAACGAAGGCGCACACGCGCGTGCCGTTTGTCACGTCGTAGTCGTCGCCGGCGTCTTTGATGATGGTCGCATGGGCGGTTGGGCCCGTTGCGTTCGCGTTGCTCGAGGCGGCGTCCGGGATGCCCGCAGCCGCGCGCGCAGCTGCAACCGATGCCGCAGCACTGGCGCTGTCGCAGCAGTGCACCTCTTCGGGCTGTACCGTAACGGTAACGCCCGCGGGTGTGAGCACAGAGACGCTTTCGGGTGCTGTGCCGTTGAGAAGCAGCTCAGCGGCCGCTTTTGCGGCAAGCGCGGCGCACGTTCCCGTGGTGTAGCCGCGGCGTAAGCGCTCTCCGTTCGATGTCACGTATTCTTCAAATGCCATGCGCTAAAGCCCTTCTACGTGCGATACCGAAAGGCCTTGCGTTGCATCGATAATGCGTTTTCCCCGTTCATGGGCATAACGAAGCAGCTCGGCGTTGCTTTCGTTCATGGGATGCTCTGTTGCGTCGCAGCAGATTACCGCGCTTGCCTGTGCCAGCAGCTTTTTCGCTTGCTTGAGCGACTCGGCGCTTGCGGGGTAGAACGCGGGGCTTGAGACAATGTTGTTTGACAGGTCGCGCGCCAGAGCGTAATCAACGTCGTTGTCGAACAGCACGCCCGCCGCAAAGGGAACGGATGCGCGCTGGAGCAGGCGAAACGTTGCTGCACCTGTGCCAGCTCCCGCAATAACGAACACGCGCGGCTCACCCGGAACGGGTGCTAGCTCAACGCTGCCGAACAGTGGGTTGTAATTTCCGTTGTCAAGCGAGTACAGCTCATGGATGGTCTCGCGCGTGAAGATGTCCTGCGGCGCGCCGTAGCGTAAAATGTGGTCGCCTTTGACGCACATGATGGTATCGGAAATTTTTTGCGCCAGGTCAAGCTCGTGCAGCGACATGATAACGGCAATGCCTTGCGCCTTCGCCAGGTTGCGCAGCAAGCCTAAAAGCTCCAGCTTGTAATGGACGTCCAAAAACGAAGTGGGTTCGTCCAGTACAATGATGTTGGGCTTCTGGCAAATGGCGCGCGCAAGCAGCACGCGCTGGCGCTGGCCATCGCTGATTTGCGTGAAGTCCTTGTCGGCGATTTCCGTGACGTTGACCAGGTCCATGGATTCTTCCACCACGCGGTGGTCGTCATCCGACAGAATGCCTAAGCGGCCCGTGTAGGGGTAACGTCCCGTTTCCACCACATCGCGGCAGGTCATGAGCTCGGTGGACAGACGTCCAGTAAGCACAACAGACATTTTCGTGGAAAGATCCTTTGGCGACATCTTGTGCAGGTCGTTCTCGCCAATGAACACGGTGCCGCCCACGGGCTCCAGGTACTTGGCAAGGGACTTCAGGATGGTCGATTTGCCGGCGCCGTTCGGGCCGATAAGCGTGAGCATTTCGCCTTGGTGCAGCTTGATTTCAATGTCGCTGATCAGGGGCACGCCTTCGTAACCAACTGTCAAGTTGTTCGTGTGAAGAGCGCAAATTTCAGCGCCGGCGTTTGCCGGGCTGTTGGCTGCATCGTTCGCCGCGTCGCTTGAAAGGAACGCGGGCACGACTTCTTCCTGCTGGGCTTTTTCCGTATGCGTCAGGGCCATTTATACCACCTTCTTCTTGCGCTGCAGCATGACCGCAATAACAACGGGTGCGCCGAAGACGGCGGTAACAGCGCTGATAGAAAGCTCGGTGGGAGCGAAGATGGTACGTGCGATCAAGTCGCAACCCAGGCAGAAAATGGCGCCGCCCAAGAAGCACGCGGGGATAACCGTGAGCGGCTTGGCGGTTTTCAGGAAGCTTTTGATCAGGTGCGGTACGGCAATGCCCACAAACGATACGGGGCCGGCGAACGCGGTAACCGTTGCCGCCAACAAGCTGGACAGCAAGATGAGCGTTACGCGGAACACCTTCACGTTCACGCCCATGCTCTGGCTGTAGCTTTCGCCCAGCTGATAGGCGCTAATGGGTTTGCTCAGACCAAACGTGAGAACCGATGCCACGGCAATCACGGCAATAATAACGCTCACGTCGTTCCAGCTAATACCCGAGAAGCTGCCTACGGACCAGTCGTGCAGATTCGCGATGTTCTGGTCGCTGGCAAACGTGATGAAGAATTCTGTGATGGCGGAGCAGATGTAGCCAATCATAACGCCCGCTACCACCAGGATGCCCATGGAGCTTACACGTCGTGAAATGGCCAGCACGAACGCCATGGACAGCATGGCGCCAATGAACGCCGCCACAATGAGTGCCCAGGAACCCAGCACCAGGCCCTGGCCCATTCCGACAATCATCACAATGGCAACAACAAGCTTAGCGCCCGATGAGATACCTAAAATGTACGGACCGGCAATGGGGTTGTTGAAAAACGTTTGCAGCAAAAAGCCGGAAAGCGCCAGGCCACCGCCCAGCACCGTTGCGGCAATAATGCGCGGCAGACGGATTTGCCAGACCACCTTGTATTCAACGGTTAAATCGTTGCCAGTGCCTTGTCCGCCGTTGAACAGGATGGATGCCAGATCATCAACGGGTATTGCAATGCTTCCAATGCAAATGTTCAAGACTAAAAGAACCAATAGAAGGACGATGAGCGCGGTAAATACAACAGCAACGCGCAAGCGGCGACTCTTCTGTGCGCTCGTTAGCGGCGCAGGGGTGTAGGGGGCTGCTTGTTTTGCGGTGGGTGTCGTTTGCTTTGCCGCACAGGCAGCTGTGCCCGCTTTGTTTGTTGCGGTTGTCCCCGCCGCGCTGGTGGCAGAGCCTGCTTCTGCAGCTTTGGTCGTTTCCTTTTCGCTTTTCTCGTGCAACATGGATATGTTTCGTCTCCTAGTTCAATCGATAAGCGAAGTCGAGCACTTCAGCGCTCTCATCAGTGAAAATGGTGTGCAAGTTCGACACGATGATGCCTGTTTCAACCATTTGCTGGTACATGTTCTTATCGGTGCACCATACGTTACCGTTTTCGACCGACTTGAATTCCGCCAGAAGGGGATTCTTTGCAATCAGCTGATCAACCGAGCTTACGCCGCCGTCAATGGTGGCATTGTAGATAAGGATATCGGCGTCTTTCGCCTGCGCGTAGAACGTTTCCATCTCCATATTTACGGTAGAGGTTGCGGTATCTTCGCCGCCCAAGTCGGTGAAGATGTATTTGCCGCCGGCCATCTCAATCATGCGCGTCACGTAATCGCCCGGCTTGCGCACCACAGCGGCACCGTTCGAGTTAATGTAGAAAAATGCCACGGTTTTGCCCGTTGCTTTTTCGTTTTCAAGTGCTTTGACCAGGCTTTCCTGCTCTTCAAATACGCTTTGGGCCACGTCTTCCTTGTTCAGCAGCGCGCCATAGAGCTTGACCCATTCCGTGCGTCCAAGCGGCTCGGTTTCCAAGCTGGACTTCTCAATGAGCACGGTGCAGCCCAGGTCGGTCAGGCGTTCCTTTACCGTGGGGGAGTGGTCGATCATGGTGGATTCGATGGCCAGGGGGCAGCCGGTGGACAAGATAAGCTCGTAGTCGGGCTCGCGGTACTTGCCGCCGTATTTGATGGCGCCCGAAGCGATTGCCTGGGAAGCGCGCTCAACGTACAGGCCATCGGCGGTGATGCCGGAAAGCGATATAGTGTCAAGCGCATCCAGCGCGTCGAACAGGCAGAACGTGTCCGTTGCCACCAAGTACAGGTTGTCAAGCGGCTGTTGCAGTACGTTGATGTCGGAAGACAAGCCTTCGGGTGCCGTTGCGCCTTCGGGCACTACCAGAAAACGCTGATTGCCTTCGATGCAGACCAGCTTGTAACCGCCTTCGTAGTAATCCACCGTGAAGCCTTTTGCGTAATGCAGCTCAAGGGAGCTTTCCGGTTCCCAGCCACAGCCTATGTCGGTGTTGTGGAATCCTTCGCCGTCGTTTACTTGCGAGCAGCTGGAAAGCAGGCCCAGGGCAAGGGCGCAGGTCGCCGCAATAAGCGCGACGCGTTTTGCGAAGGTTGCGGTCTTACCGGTTTTCGCTGCCGTTGTTGCGACTTCGGCGGTTTCGGAGGCTCCAGCTGTAATGTTGTGCGCCGCGGGGGCGTAGATGTGTTTCATGGACCTACGCTGCCTTTGCGTCGGATGCATCGAACGTGATGGTGTAATCAATCAGGTGGGGCATGGCCATAGCGGTGGTTTCCGCTTGTACTTCGAGCAGCGCGTCAAGCGATGCTACCGGGATTTCAAACGTGGACTTGCCCGAAGTTGAGGTCGGACGGTATTCGGTATCGTTGACAACCATAAGGTCGTAGCTTGAGCTGCTCCACACGATGGTGGCCGTCATGCCGTTGGCGTCAACCGTAACGGTTGCGGGGGATTCGATGGTGGCTTTGCCGGATCCGCCTTCAAGCGTTGCGGGTACTTTGTACGTTCCCGTTTCTTGGATAACGCCGTTTTCGACGGTGACCGGTTCTTGCTTTGCGCCGCAGCCGGCAAGCAAGCACAGGGACAAAACAAGAGCGCTCATAACGCTCAGAACTACCGTAATCTTCTTCATAAAAACCTCCCCCTGGTGGGCATCCCGATTTGTTTCGCAAGCGGCTTTGCGGATGCCGCGCATGGAGTGTCCTGCGCGCGAAGCTTCGTGCAAATCAACCGCTTGCCTTCTGCGCCTTTGTTCACGCAGAAGGGGATTGCCCATCCGCGCAAATCCGGCGCGTACCTTGGCGCGTTTCGGCATGGTAATCTGACTTTACGACCGCTGAACAGCCGTTTCACAGTGGCGGGACCGTGCAGGATTTTCACCTGCTTCCCCAAGTCCGAAATGCTAACTGCACAGTTTAGCATATTTGTTTTTTCGCACATGCGGCAGCGCGCTATCTACATGCCTTTGCCCAGGTCTGATTGCCATTCTCTTACGTTTGTGCGTAGGATGTAAACCGTTGTCGGATGCACCACGGAGCGGGCAGGTGTGCTACGGTATATTTGGATGTGCAGCATAATGTTGCGCAGGGAAAATAAGTTCGAGAGCGGGGGCAGATGGTTCAGTCGGAGCGCGATTTCCAGCGTCAATGGGAAACAATGCGGCAGCTTCTTGGGGCCGAGGCGCAAGGGAAGCGTCCGCAGGTGATGAATTCCACGCGCACCCTTTTCGGCATCAAGAGCCATGTGGAAGAAGTGATGGAAGCGGTTGCCGCCGAAGATCTTGCGCGTGCGAAAGAGCGCATTGCGCAGGAACGCGCTGAACGGGAACACATCGACTGTTGACAAATTACCCCACCTTTTGTCAACAATTCCTCCGATCAAAGCCGAAAAGCGACAGAGTTTTCCTGCCCTGATAAAAACGACCCGCTTTTCTGTGGGTTTGCCTTGGCTAACTTTTATGCGACCTGGGGAAATGACGGTTTTCGACGATTGAAAAGAAGAAAATCCACCGAAAAGCGGGTCGTTTTTATCATGCCGCCCACGCTGTTGGGCGGCATCGCATCAGAGAAGGTGCAGCCCAGACTACGCCGCGCAAATTGTTGACAAAAGGTGGGGTAATTTGTCAACAAAAAGCGCGACGGACAGTGAGTCCATCGCGCTTTTGAGGGTTCGCTTTGCGGGAGCCTTCTGCACATCGCTCCGTAGGGAGTCCTTCAGCGGGCTGCTTCGCAGGAGCCTTCGGCAGTTCGCTTCGCGGGAGCGCACTGATGCGCCTTGCTGCACATGAGAGGTGCGCTATTCAGCAGCGACTTCTTCTTCGTGTGCTTCTTCGCGGAATGCCTTCTCGACAGCTTCCAAAACGGGATCAAGAGCACCGTTGATGGCGTATTCCTCGATCTTGCCCGTGTCGCACAGCTGTGCAACGCTGGGGTCAATCGGAAGCGTGGCAACAGCGGGAATGCTGTACTTCTCGGCCACGGCAGCGCCCTGAGGCTCGCCGAAGATGTGATGCTCTTTGCCGCACTCGTCGCATTTGTAGTATGCCATGTTCTCGACCAGGCCAACCACAGGAACGCCCACGGAACCAGCCAGGTTCACGGCCTTGCCCACGATCATGGCAACAAGCTCCTGAGGTGCGGAAACGGTAACAATGCCATCGACCGGCAGGCTCTGGAACACGGTCAGGAACACGTCGGAAGTTCCCGGAGGCATGTCAACGAACAGGTAGTCGATGTCGCCCCAGCACACTTCGTTCCAGAACTGGCTGATGATGCCCGAAACCACGGGGCCGCGCCATGCAACAGGGGTATCCTCTTGCGGGAGCAGCAGGTTCACGGACATGACTTTGATGCCGCTTTCGGTTTCGGCAGGAATCAGGCCATCTTCGCACGCGCTCATCTTGCCACCCGTCACACCAAAAGTGCGGGGGATGGAAGGACCGGTTACGTCGGCGTCCAGGATGCCTACTTTGTAGCCGCGCTTGTTCATTTCGGAAGCCAGCATGGAGCAAACGCTGGATTTGCCAACGCCGCCCTTACCGGAAACAACGCCGATGACCTTCTTGATGTTGGATTTCTTGTTTTGCGCCATGAAGCGAGGGCCAGCCTCGCGTTCGCCGCAGCCCTCTTCGCCGCAGCTGCTGCAATGTCCACTGCATTCAGACATTGATGCCTCTTTCTCTCGTTAGGTGGCAACTCGGGTAGCACTCGAAGTGTGTCACTGCTAAAAATTTACCTTCCGCATCATACCATATGGAAAGAATGCTTTGCGAAAGCTTCTGTGTGCGGTTACTATAACGTCATGCAATTATAAGAGCGAATCTAACACGGAAGGTGCGCCGCGCGTGAGCTTGACGGGTACACCAACGGAAGAGCCGACAGAAAAGAGGACGACATGCTGTTTGCAGACATCACTTTGATTGACAAGAACTTCGAGTGCAAGGAACATCAGTGGGTTGGCGTGCGCGGTGACCGCATTGAGTACGTGGGCGATTGCGCGCCTGAAAACGCTGCTGACTTCGGCGAAGTGTATGAAGGCGCAGGTCGTCTGCTTATGCCGGCGCTCTACAACTTGCACGCGCATGCTCCCATGACGCTTTTGCGCGGCTACGCGGAAAACCTGCCGCTCCAGGCGTGGCTGAACGACATGGTGTGGCCGTTCGAAGCGAAGATGACGCCCGAGGACAATTACTGGGCAACGCTTCTGTCCTGCGCGGAAATGGCGCGCTACGGCTGCGTCTCCTTCTCTGACATGTATTACCACACGCCCGAGCGCGCGCAGGCTGTTTGCGAAGCGGGCATGAAGGCGAATCTGTGCACGAGTCCGCTTGCGTTTGAACCTAAGGATATTTCCGAATTCCCGTGCTTCGCCGAAATGGAAGACGGCGTTGCAAATCACAATGGCGAAGCGAACGGCCGCATCAAGTTTGAGGCATGCGTGCACGCGGAGTACACGAACAACAATGTGACCTGCAAAAGCGTTGTGGAATGGGCGAAGAAAAACGGCGTTGGCATGCAGATTCATCTGGCGGAAACGGCATCGGAAGTGCGGGATTGCAAGAACCGTCACAACGGCATGACGCCTGCTCAGTGGTTCGATTCGCTGGGCGCGTTCGATGTTCCCATGACGGCGGCGCATTGCGTGTGGCTATGCGATGATGACATTGCGCTTTTGGCGAAGAAGGGTGTTTCTGTGGCGCTGAATCCGGCATCGAACATGAAGCTGGCCAGCGGTTTTGCTCCTATCGCCGAGTTGTTGGATGCGGGTGTGAACGTGTGCCTGGGTACCGATGGCATGGCATCGAACAATAACCATGATATGTTCCAGGACATGTACTTGATGGCGCTTTTGCCCAAGGGCAACAAGCTTGATCCTGCGGTGGTTACGCCCGAGCAGGTGCTTGCGGCGGCAACGCGCAATGGCGCCGTGGCCCAGGGCCGTACGGATTGCGGTTTGGTGAAGGAAGGTTTCAAAGCCGATCTTTGCGTGCTGAATGTGACCGGTCCTTCGTGGTGCCCCATGACAGCGCCGCTGGTAAATATTGTTTACGCAGGTCATGGAAGCGATGTGGTGCTTACGATGTGCGATGGCGCCGTGGTGTATCGCGATGGCGCTTGGCCAACCATTGATGTTGAAGCGGCAAAGGCTCAAGTTGTCGAGCGCACGCAGCGCATTCAGGCGGAAGTTCGCGGCTAGCGAACGGGAGCGGAGCCGGCGGCTTCGCGGGCGGTCGGTCCGTGTGGCGCGCGCCGGCTTTGCGGTTATATCGTATCCTTCAGGGCGTCCACCATGGCAATGAGTTCTTGCTTTTTATGGATGCCCAATTTTGCGTAAATATGCTTGTAGTGGGTGCGCACCGTGTTCTCGGACACAACGTGTTCCTCGGCAATGCGCGCAACGCTGTAGCCGCGCACGATAAGCTCCATGATTTCCGTTTCGCGGCTGGTCAGGCGATATTCCTCTTGAATGATCTTGCAGCGCAGGGTAATGCGGCTCGGTCCTTTTTCCGTTGATTGATACAGGTCGTCGGGGAAGGGGTCGCGTGCCGTGCGGCGCGTTTCGGCTTGTGTGTTTTTTGCCCTACGTTTGTTGCTTGCGCCGGTGTCTGCGGCTGCGTTTGCGCCGGCACTGGTGGTCGTGCCCGCTCCCGCAGCGGCGTTTGCAGCTGTTTCCGCGCCTGCGCTCGCGCTTGTCGGGTGACTTGCAGCGTTTGCGGCGCGCGCTTCTCCATGCGCTTCGCTGCCTTCCGCGTTGTTGCTGCTCGCGTTGTCGCCGTGCATTCCGGCAACAGGAGGAGTAGCGACATCGGCGACCACCTGATATTCGCCTTCGCTCAAATTGATGGTTTCATCTGAGAAAACGCTGCTGTCAAGCTCATGGTCCGCAGGAGCTGCGGGTGCCATAAGGTACGTCATCAAGCGCCCGTGCTGTCCGGGTTTCATGCCGAACGAGATGAATTCCACGTTATCGTATTGCGGCAGCTTGCTGGTGAAACGCTCGCTTCTTCCCACAAATGCGTACAGCGTGATGGTCAGCACTAAAAGACCCATGACGGACATGGCAAACGGAGTCTGTTCGCCAAATAATCGATTCGCCATGGCGATATGCCCGAAAATAAAGCCCCCGTTTTGCAGGAGCCCTACAATCGATCCGAAGAAGCCGTAGACGAAAAACGGATTGCAGCCTCGATTCAGGCAGATGTGCGCGCTTTGCAGCATAACGATGATGTTCGCCAGGGAAAACAGCAAAAACACCACGCCGCTGATGAACGCCAGCGCTTTGCCTTCGACGAACGGGAAGAACGCCAGACATACCGCTACCAGGGGAAACGAAACCATAAACACGAAATGCAAGTTCAACGCGAACGAGCGGCGCTGCCAGAGCAAAAGCATAAGACCCGCAACAACGAACAGCCCCAAAAACGATGCCGCATTCGTAGCGTCGCCCAACTGAACGTCTGCCACGGCAATGGAACGCACCAGGCCCGACGCGAACCCCATGGTGCCAATGGCGAACGCGCTTTTCCAATATACGCGTATGATGCGCACATACACGGGGACATTTGTGCGCGGATCGTCTTGGAAAATAGGCAGGTCCTTGTTCAGTTTACGGAACGACAGCAGTACCGACAAGCCGCACAGCGGCACGAAAATGAGCGGAATCAAAAAGACGCGTACCGCTTGGGGCACCAGGTACAGCAGCGCGAACAGCAGCGGCGCGCAAAACGTGCCCGTCAAAATGAAGAAGTTGCCGCGGTCGGTGCTTTCTGCCGAGAAATAACGCGCCCATACCAGCGAGAGCAACGTGCCGCCCGCGCCCATGCAGCAGCCGGCAACGGTGACCAGCGCCACGCGCCATTCGGGCAGGTACAGCGCGGCAATCAGCAGCGCGCCACCTAGAAACGCCGGAAACGACGAAACGCCATGCAGCGACTTCGTTACGATAGAGGGCACCTTGAACGAGCATACCAGGATAACGATATACGTGAGCAGCGATGCCATGGACTGCGCCAGCATGAACGCGAACGTGACTTCTTCGCCGTGAAATTCGTGCGGGAAGAAGGGGAACACGCCGCCCCATAGCGAGCACGCGTTGATGACCAGGAACAACGCGTATCCCAGAATGGCAATATCGAAGCCGGGCGTTCGCAGCGCCGTTCGGATTGCGGCCATTTACACCACCAATCCCACGTTCAGATACGCGCAGTAGAACGAGAAGCGCGCAATAAAGACGCCGCCCAGCGCCAGAACAAGTGCGATGGTTGTGCATTTCCGGCTCAGCAGGCGCCCTTGGCGCTTCCATAGCAGCGTGAGGATAACTGCCGCTATGAGCAGGAGTGTTGATGCGGCAATGAAGAGGGGATATTGCGGGAAGACTTCGACCAGGGGCGTGGTGGAGCTGGTTAGTTCGTAAAAAAAGCTGCTTTGGATGAGTTCGGAAACAAGCAGGGCAGCCGTTGAGGCGCCTGCGCAGATGAGCGTTGTGAGCAAAATGGGCGCTTCACTTTCTTGGTCGGCCATGGCAAGCGTGAACAGAAAGAGGAACGAGCCGCCCAGAAGTGCGCTCAGTATCTGGTTTATCTGCGTGAATGCAAGCGACCAGCTTGAGATGGTTTCAATGTTGTACGCGTTTGACGTGAACCAGATTTGCGCGACACCCGCCACCATAGCAAGTGGGATGGCAATGCGCAGCTGTCGCACGCTTATGCGGTCGCTGAAACCAGCCAGCCAGTAAATCCACGCTACGCCGGCAAATGCCACGGACGCCGCAACTTCGTTGGAAAGCGGGGAGCGCCCAATGCCCGCAAGAACATACAGGGCGTTTGCGGGTTTTCCCAGATGATTAGTGGACGCAATAAGTCCTATCAGGCAAAATGCCAGCGGAATGATAAGAAAATGGTGAAGGCGCTTGCGCGTTTCCTCTTCCTTCACATACACAATGCCGTAAAGGGTGAGCAGGATAAACGCCACCACTGCCGCCGGCGCAAACGCGGTGAACAGCGCCAGCGAAAGCTGCTCGAGGCCCTGAGCAATGCCGGATTCCATGGCTTACGCCTCCTTTTTCGTGGTGCTGTCCGCCTGCACTGCCTGCGCCTTCATGCCAGCGCCTGTCTCCTGCGCCGCCACCCGAGTCTTCGCTGTGTTTTCCTTCGCAATGCCGGAAGCGCCGTTTGGGGAATCGCCCGCGAAACCGGATTCGGAGTCTTCTTTAGTAGGAGAGAGCTCGATGCAGATGCGATAAAGCGCCTGGTAATCGCATGGTTCCACTACTAGGGCGTCCACTTCGCGGAAGCGCGCGGCACCAGTATTGTCGCGCTCGATAACGCCGAACGCGACGAAGAGCTTCACGCCCGCATCGCCGCCCAAGCCCGCGCCCGCGCTACCGCCCGCGGTGTCGTCCGCATCAGCAACGTCGTCCGCGCTCGCTGCGGAATTGCGGGAGTTGGTGCCTGCGGTGTCGCCTGAACCAGCAACATCGTCTGCGCCGTTCCCTTCGCCACCGTTGCGGCTCGCAATCCCTTCGCCTTGCTCCAGAAGGGGCAAAACAGCAGGCAAATCGGCAGGCGCGAATTGCACCATGCGGCCCTCAACGTCCAACGCATGAGCGCAACCGGCAGCTTCCAGCGCATCTGCCAGCGCAAATGCACGATCGCCAAAGCAGCGCAGCGTTTCGTAGAAGAAATTCTCCTGCGAGAACGTGTAGAGCGGAATCTCGCGCGCGCCGCCGCCGTTCTGCTCGTATATCTGGGCGGTGTTCTTATTCTCCAGCGAGCAATAATGCAAGTTGAGCGCGGTTCCGCGTTCGATTTCTTCCAGCATGAGCTGCAGCGCCAGCTCTTCGCTGCCTTCAATGGGAAGCGCACCTGCATAACCATAATCGTAAAGCACTTTGTAGGGGTTCGCCTTGAGCTTGAGCCCACGCGCCTTGAACGCTTTTTCGTGATGCAGCGGGAAGCACAGTTCCAGCAAATTGATGCCGAATGCGCCTGCGCGTTCCAGTTCGCGCAAAATATGCAGCATTTCATCGTGTGTGCCCGGGACAACGGGCATTTCCACCATGACAGTGGGAATTACGTCCACCGTCGCACGGATGTTATCCCACGTGCGCTGTTGGTTCTCGGGTGCATCATCAAGCTTGATGCTGAAGCGAATCTCGTTAAGTCCCGCTGCACGCAGCTGTTCAAGAAGCGCAGGGGTAAGTTGATCGCCCGAGGTATACAGGCGCAAGTGGGCACTCGGGTTGTCGTGGCGCGCTTCCGTGAAAAACGCGCACGCTTCTTCGGCGAGCAAAAGCGGCTCGCCGCCCGTGAGCGCTACGTAATCAAGCCCGCCCATGCTTTTATTGAATGCGGAAAGTTCGCTGCGCCAATCTTTTTTATCGTTCTTATAAAGATGGTAGTCGCACTGATTCTCGTTGAAGCAAAACCAGCACGACCGATGGCACGCCAGTGAAAGGAATTCCGAAACGCTTTTCACGCCGGTGCGGCAGCGCGCGCAGGCGGGCGAGATGCTTCCGTACGCAATGCTTTTACCGCCGTTGCGTACGCGTGCCCCCGCCGCAACAAGTTGTTCACGCAAAGCGGCAACGCGTGCTGGACTGTCTTCATCGTTTGAAACAGGAACGCCGAAACTTGCCATGGTACGGCGAAATTGCGCACGCTGTTGCACGAAATGGCGCAAATACGTTGCGTACTCTTCGCCCAAATCGCGCGAAATATCTGCGGCCGAAATCGGTCTCATGGCGTCCCTTTCCCTGTTTTTTCGCATCGTCAAAACAAGTAGTTTTTGCTGTGGGGCATCTTAAAGCAAAACTGAAAACACGCGAAGAATCCGCATGGCAAAAACCGCAATATCCCTTTATTGTTGCGGCTGCCGAACATTGTGCACCTTGCATGTGATGTGATTCCCTGTCTTTTTCTGTGAGCATGTTACCCTATTTTTATGTGTTCTACCAGGGGAAATCGAAATATCACATATTCTATGTGATGCAATTTCTTGCGCACGCTCGTAAAGTGCACGGCGTAAGAGAGAGAAACTTTGCGCGGTGCGGTGTGCCGCATGAGGGCATTGCTTGGGGTGCGGGGAAACGCGAGAAGTCCGCCGCTTCAACCGCGAAGACGCCCGCTTGCAAATACTACTCGCAGGCACCGAAAGCGCCTAACGCGCAAAGGCTCTTCCCGAAAAAAGAGAGATCAATGAAGGAGGGAAAATGGAATCGAACACGGGACTGAATGTTTCGCGCAGAACGCTGATCAAGGGCGCTTCTGCTGGCGCCGTCGGCGTTGCCCTGAGTGGCATGCTGCTCGATGACATGTTCGAAAAGTCCGAGCCGGCATTTGCCGCCGAGGCCAACCAGGAAACCGCAGAGGAAACCGTCGTTCAGAGCCACTGCTCTTGCAACTGCGCAAGCCGTTGCCCGCTGTGGATGCACGTGAAGGACGGCGAGCTCCAGTGGATCCAGTCCGAAACGAAGGCTTGGGATAACGAAGAAACCAGCCGTCAGCGCGCATGCTTGCGTGGCCGTTCGGTACGCCGCTGGATCAACGATCCCGATCGCTTGAAGTACCCCATGAAGCGCGTGGGCAAGCGTGGCGAGGGCAAGTTCGAGCGCATCACCTGGGAAGAAGCCATTAAAACCATCAATGACAAACTGCAGTACACCTACAAGAACTTTGGCCCCGAGGCCGTGTACTGGACGCTGGGTTCCGGTGTTTACAGCTTGACTGGTCGTCCCGTTGGCCGCTGGCTGGCCTGCACGGGCGGCTACCTGGGATATTACGGTACGTACTCCGCTGCCCAGATGACCTTCATTGCTCCGTACATGTGGGGCGCCAAGGCTTCTTCGACTCCTGCCGCCATTAAAGACGCCGACCTGGTTATTTGCATGGGCTGGTCGCCTTCCGACTCCATGATGGGCTCCACGGGCGAAGCAAAGCACGGCTTTGAGTACCAGCACCGCACGAACACGAAGGCAAAGTACATTCACATTGACCCGCGCTTCAACGACACGCTGTGCAACACAAACGACGAGTGGCTGCCTATTCGTCCTGGCACCGATGCCGCCCTGGTTGCTGCTATCGCATACGTGCTGATTAAAGAAGGTAAAGTGGCACGCGACTTCCTGGATACGTACTGCGTTGGCTTCTCCGAAGACACCATGCCCGAGGCATACGCTGGCAAGAACATGTCTTATGAATCTTACGTTATGGGCCTGGGCTACGACAAGGTAGAGAAGACTCCCGAGTGGGCTGCTGCTATTACGCTGATTCCGGCCGAGCGCATCACGAAGCTGGCGCACGAACTGGCAGAAGCCAAGGCTCCGTTTATCGGCCAGTACTATGGCATTCAGCGCCACTCCAACGGTGAGCTTGCTTGCTTGGCCGTTTCTCTGCTTACGCTGTTGGTGGGCAAGCTGGGTCAGCCGGGCACTTCTTCGGGTCTGGACGTTGCCGCTTACAGCATTGGTCTTCCCTGGATTGGCGGCGACAACCCCTGCAAGTCCAAGATTTCTATCTTCACCTGGGCAGATGCAATTGACCACGGTCACGAGATGACTGCACTGCACGATGGCGTTCAGGGTACCGACAAGCTGTCCACCGACATCAAGTTCCTGGTTGAGTACGGCGGAAACTGCTTCACGAACCAGCACTCCGACGCAAACGTTGCGCACGACATTCTGGTTGACGAAACGAAGTGCGAGTTTATTTTGGTATTCGAGACCCTGATGAACGACGCCGCGAAGTACGCCGACATCCTGCTTCCCGATATCATGCGCGCCGAGCAACGCGGCATTATCAACGACGGCTGGTCCGGCGACGTTGCTTCCGTTCACTTCGCAAGCCCCATTGACCCCACCACCATGGGCCAGAAGTTCGAGCGCCGCAGCTCCTTTGACGTGTGCGCCGATTTGTGCGCTGCCGCTGGCGCCGACATCAAGGAGAAGTACCTGGACGGCAAGGACCAGGACGGTTGGACCAAGCAGCTGTACGAAAGCGTTCAGAAGAAGGACCCGCGCCTGCCCGAAATCGAAGAGGGCTACAAGATGGGCGAGTTCCATTACCGCAACCCCGCCGGTTACACCCCTGCATACAAGGCGTTCGTGGAAGATCCCGAGAAGAACAAGCTCACCACTCCTTCCGGCAAGATCGAAATCTTCTCTGAGAAGCTGCAGAAGATGGCCGAAACGTGGCAGCTGGACGATCCGCGCGATGTGATTGCTCCTATTCCGCTGTACACCCCCGGCGTTGACAGCTACGAGGATTGCACTTCCGAGATGCCGTTTACGCTGGTTGGCTTCCACTATAAGGCCCGCACGCACTCGAGCTGGGGCAACGTTGAAGTGGTGAAGCAGGCTGCGCCGCAAGAAGTGTGGATTAACACCATTGATGCCGAGAAGCTGGGCATTGAAAACGGCGAAATCGTAAGCGTATTCAACGAGCATGGCGAAGTGCACATCCAGGCGAAGGTCACGCCGCGTATCATCCCGGGCTCTCTGGCTATTTCGCAGGGCGCATGGCGTGATGCCGACATGAACGGCGACCGCATTGACAAGGGCGGCTGCATTAACACGCTGACCAACATGCATCCTTCGCCTATTGCTAAGGGCAACCCGCAGCACTCCAATATTGCCGGCGTTCGCAAGATCAAGAAATAAGGGAGGTAGATCATGGCTGAATATGCATTCTATTTCGACGCCTCTCGCTGCACGGGCTGCAAGACCTGCGAGCTGGCATGCAAGGATTACCACGACTTGTCCGCCGACGTGGCATTCCGCAAGGTTTACGAGTACTGCGGCGGCGGCTTTACCGCAAATGCCGATGGCACGTACACCAACGATGTGTGGGGTTACTACACGTCCATGAACTGCAATCACTGCGAAAACCCTGCTTGCATGCAGGTGTGCCCCACGGGCGCTATGCATCGCGACGAGCGCGGCTTTGTTTCCGTTGACCACGATCGCTGCGTAGGCTGCAAGTACTGCGCTATGGCGTGCCCCTACAACGTGCCGTCGTTTGATGCCGTGCTGGGCCAGATGCGCAAGTGCGACGGTTGCTCGGCGCGCGTTGCCAAGGGCGAAAACCCCATTTGCGTGGACGCCTGCCCGCTGTACGCGCTTGATTTCGGCAAGGCCGACGAGATGGTAAAGAAGTACGGCGAAAGCGTTTGGTCTGCCCCTATGCCCGACCCGAGCTTCACCAACCCGACCACCATTATGAAGGGCTGCCCCACTTCGCGTACCATGGGTTCGCAGGAAGGTAAACTCATGAACCCGAAGGAGGTCATGTAAATGTTGTTCGAAACTGCTGCGAGCGAGATTTCGCTGCTTATCTTCACCGTTTTGGTGCCGATGGGCGTTACTGCTATGGGTCTTTTGGGCCTGGTGCGTGCTTCGTTGGGTCTGTCCGACGAAGCCGCCAAGAAGTTCGACATCCTGTTGAGCATTCCGGCTGTTGTTACCATTGTGGGCTTAGTTGCTTCTTTTACCCACCTGGGAAGCCCGTCTCACGTGTTCGGCATGGCTTCGGGCATTGGCACTTCGCCGCTGTCGAATGAGATCGTGGTTGCCGGCATTGCCATTCTGGTTGCCATTGTGTACTGGATCTTCGCGCTGGCGAAGCATCCCGAGGCAGGCACGCATAAAGTGTTCGGCATTGTGCTTATCGTGTTGGGCCTGATCTGCGCGCTGTTCACCGGTCTTGCTTACATGATGCCCACCATTGCCACGTGGAATTCTCCTTTGGGCGCGGTAAGCCAGGTGTGCGCCGCCCTGTTTGGCGGTGCTGCTCTGGCGGCGTTGGTGCTGGCGCTTGCGGGTGCCAAGGCTGACAAGCTGATTGGCGCTTGTGCGCTGGTTGGTGCTGCGGGCGTTGCTATCCTGGTGCTTGTCCAGGGCGGTATGGCTGGCGGCGTGGTCAACTCCGCAGGTCTGACGGTTGCTGCGGTAATGGGTCAGTACTGGGTTGTTGCTGTGATTGCCATTGTGCTTGCTGCGGTTGCCGCGTTCCTGGTATTCAAGAACGCTACAGTTGAGGGCGCTGTCCCGATGATGGCCGTTGCTACCGTTGCCGCGCTGGTTGCTCTGGTGCTTGTGCGCATCTGCTTCTACGGAATCTTCCTTTCCGTGGGTCTGTTCTAGGGAAGCGCTGATTAACTGAGGTTTCTATCTCCCCGATGCGCCTTCCCGCCGTTTTTTCGCGATTCCCGGCCG
>CAKTVK010000012.1 GCA_934623455.1 uncultured Eggerthellaceae bacterium
TCTCGGACTCATCCGAACGCGTTCGGGTCAGTTCGAGAACAAAACGCAAGTGTTCGGATGAACTTGCAAATTAACTGGCGCTACGCAATGTGAAAAACTCGCGGTCAGACGCGAAAAAGTTGTTGACATTCGCCTATCAGGCGCTATCATATATGGGCTGCAAAAATGTAGCAAAGGAATTCGTTCCGCTGCCAAAGACAGCTGGCACCGAAAGGTTTAATCGCAATTGCGGCCTGCCGAGGTGGTCATGACGTGCGAATATGTGCGATTTTCACGACCCCTGCTGTCTTATGACACGCAGGGGTCGTTTTATACGATCCCTCTTGCGCGGAACCTGTTGGCGCAAAGAAGGAGGTGTACGATATGCCAAATGCACAAAACGTTGCCGCTCTTGAGCAGCTGAAGGCTGACCTGCAGGGTGTTACTGCTGTTTGGGCTATTTCTTTCAACGGCCTGTCCGTTAAGGATTCTGAGACCCTTCGTCGCAGTGTTCGCGAAGCAGGTGCTGTTATGAAGGTATGCAAGAACACCTTGATGCATCGCGCTCTGGCTGATCTGGACATGGCAAACATGGACTCCGTTCTTGAAGGTCCTTCCGCTTTTGTTTTTACTTCCGAAGATCCCGTTGCTGCCGCTAAGGCCGTCAAGGACTTCGCAAAGGAAAACGAGGCCGTTGTCCTTAAGGGTGGTTTGATGGACGGCGCATTCCAGGACGCTGCTGCTGCAGAAGTTATTGCTTCTCTTCCTTCCAAGGATCAGCTGCTCGGCCAGATCGCTTGCTCTCTTACCGGCGTTGCTTCTCAGCTGGCTATCGCCATTGGCGAAATGTCCGAAAAGGAAGCTGCATAAAACATGCCGCTTAGCGTGGCAAACTGAAGTCCACCAAAAGGTGGCAAAAGAAAATATACGTATCGTCGCTTAATATGAGCGACCCTCGAAAGGAAACCAAAATGGCTCTTACTAACGAAGAGATTATTGAGGCTCTTAAGGAGAAGACCCTCATTGAACTCGCCGAGCTTCGCGACCTGATCTGCGAGACCTTCGGCGTTACCGCTACCGCTGCTGTTGCTGTTGCTGCTGGCGACGGCGCTGCTGCTGCTGCTGAAGAGAAGACCGAGTTCGACGTTGTTCTCGAAGGCTTCGGCGACAACAAGATCCCCGTTATCAAGATTGTTCGCGAGCTGACCGGTCTGGGCTTGAAGGAAGCTAAGGAAATGGTCGAGGGTACTCCTAAGGCTATTCTCGAGGCTCAGCCTAAGGACAAGGCAGAGGAAGCAAAGGCAAAGCTGGAAGAGGCTGGTGCTGCTGTTTCCTTGAAGTAAGTCTTGCTTCAAGAGTTTTTCTGGGAGCCACCCTTCGGGGTGGCTCTTTTGCGTTTTCGGGCTTTTTCGTTTCGTCCCGTGCGTTTGTTTTTTTTCAAAATCGTTCACAGTTATCAAAAAAGAGAGGTTAATCGGGATAAAGTCCCGAAAACAAAGAACTGTGAACGATTTTATGTGCGGGTTGAGGTTATGTGGGGATGTTTGAGTGGCTTAGGCACGGCTTTGGGTTCATGTTGTTGAAAAACCATTGTCAAATTCGAAGTTGTGGTAGGTTGGAAGTAGGTTGGGGACGCGGCATTGGCTTGGTGTTACGATATGCTTCAATTGAGTATTGTTTTGAACTGGTATTTTGTAAAACTGGATTTTCGTTAGATGTTGTATTTGCCCGAAAACACCCCGATTCTCATCTTCGACCTACTTCCAACCTGTATCAACTTCGAATTCAAAGCCCATTTTCCAACAACATGAACGGAAAGCGGGTGCAAGCTGCGATTCTCGGCATCGGTGGCGGGTCTTGGGAGGGGGAACGGGGTCGCGCTCGAACTTATCGGGCATGAAAAAGGCGGCTCCGAAGAGCCGCCCAGAGTGTGCGACTATTTTGATTGCTCGGCTTTGCCTTCTTTGTCTTCTCCGTGCGCGAGTATACTCGAAATAAGATCCTGCTTATTGTGAACTTCACATTTCGAGTACATATTTCTCATGTGAGTTTTGAGGGTGCTGGGAGCGATGAACAGCGTTTTCTCTATTTCTGAATTATCTTTCCCCGAGATTATCATTTCTGCAATTTCTTGCTCCCTTTGGGAAAGGTGGAAAAAAGCAGCTGCGTTCTGCACCGCGATTTTGTCAGGGTTTTGTTCGGGGGTCTGTTCTGCAGAGCGCTTTGAACCCGCATTTGAAGATGTGAATAGCTCGACAATATGTCTTTCGTTGAGTAATATTGAGCCTGTGACCAGCGAAAGAATGATGATTATGGGGAAAAGTGCGCTAATCGGATCGGGTAAAACGAGCAAAAGTGGTTTGACTGCTTTTTCGACAATGCCTCCCAAAGAAAGAGCGATTTGACCTGCTGCAAACATGTAAAAAGGCGAGATATTCAGCTTGTTCGTAAGGAAGCACCACATAATCCAAGTGGCTATTCTAAAGAAAGCCCAGCAAGCTGCAACGGCGTAAATCTCGTAAGGCGGCGCTCCTGGGTCGGCAATAAGCGCCAGCACTACGCAAATGATAATTGCCGGCATAAAAATCCTGTAGATCGCACCGAAATCCTTCTTCCTGGGGAAGGCGAAGGCCAAAAGCGTAGCCGCAACAGAGGAGATTAGACCGCCTATGAGTGAGTTCAGCTCGGTGGTGTGCGAGGTTGCATGTTCTGAAAGGTCGCTCGTGAGGAGCTGAAGGAATGCAAGAATCGCAAATCCAATCAAAAACTTCAGGGGAAGACGCATTGATTCGCGTGATGCATAGCTTTTGCCGAGTGTATTGCCGGTGCTGCGTTCGTTGATTTCTCCGTAGCTGACAAATAGGAGGAAACCCGAAATAAAAGGGAGAATTGTGTGAATCAAAATACAGAAAGCAGGGCTTAACTGCACAATGACGATGCAGGAGGCGAATGCACCCACGTAAGCAATGGCTGTGTTTACGCAGCATTGTTCGATAGGAAGAGATGCGTAAACTTCGCCCCAAAGGAGCAACAGCCCCATTTCAGTTGCAATGATAAGCGACCCAATCCAGATTCCTGCCGGAATTACGTTTTCGCTCCAACCCGATAAATAAAACAGTCCTGTTCCGATGCAAAGCAACACCGAAAGGGCGATTGCGAATATGCGTTTATGAACGCGTTTCATTTTTTCCAGAAGAAAGAATCCCAGCACGATAAGTACAAGGACGTAGGCGAAGCTATGCGGGATGTCTGTCAAGGAGATAATCTCGGCAGCTAGCTCCTGCGGGCTGGGGAACAAGGTTGGAATAATTCGGCAGATGCTCCAGGTAAGATAAGTGCTCAGTCCAATGAGGCTTATCGTTGACGATGTCGAAAAAAGAGGCCCTCTTCTTTCAGGCAGCTTTTCGTTGTTTTCTTTTGCTGAGAGCACGACTGCCTCCCCTCAAAACTGCATTCGTGCAATGGATTCCTTCCTATAATATGTTAGGAAAAGGGCGCGTTGTTGTCTACCACCTGCATCCTCCTTGCCTACCACCAGGGATACTTCCTTCTCATTAAATTGAAATCATCAGCTAATCCTACCTAGTTAGACGATGTTTTTTATCAACCCCTCACCTATATTGACGTTACACCTATTGAAGAAGGTGCTATGGGGTCGAAAGGTCACAATCTTTCGGTGAAATGCATCTTTGTAAAGGATGCGTGCAAGGAAAGGGGACAAAATGAAACGTAGGGATTTCTTTAAGCTTGCTGGTGTAGCTACAGTTGCGGTTGCAGGTGCATCTCTAACGGGCTGTAGCGGCGGAGGGAAGAAAGCTTCTTCGGGCGATGCCATGGTTTCTGGTTGGACCGACATCAACTTCGAGAAGGAAGTCGATGTTTTGATCGTAGGTGCAGGTCCTGGTGGTCTTCTTGCTGCATATCATCCTGCCAAGGCTGGACTAAAGACTCTTGTTGTTGACAAGAGCGTTAGCTACGGCGGAGACGGCATGCACTCGGCTGCTTGTCAGTGGTATTTTGGCTCGAAGTACGATAAAGAGACGCGTGGCGGTATGAACACCGAAGAAGTTCTTGCCGCTTACAAGGATTTCTTCAAGAAATACCCGCGTCCCGATTTTGTTGAGCAGATTTTTGCCAATACGGGCGAAGTTCACGACTTGCTTACTTATGACTTTGGCGTTGAGTGGCAACCAAAGGTTGAAGGCGCGTACTATGCGACTTGCTATGTTCCCGCTGCGGGTCTTGCCGAGACCAAGCAGGAGTTTACGGCAATTTACGACGGCGTTACCAAAGCTGGCGCCGAGTTCATGTTTGATCAGCGCGCTAAGTACATGATTGTTGACGGCAACGGTCGCGTTGTTGGCGTTCGTTTCGAGTCCCAGGTTGACGGCCTCTTCCTTGATATCAAGGCCAAGTACATTGTGCTTGCCACTGGTTCCTTCTGCGCCAATCAGGAAATGATTGCAAAGTACCTACCGAAGTGGTCGAAATACGGCAGCTTGGTTTCTGCGAGCACGGGTGACGGCCATCTTTTGGGTCAGTCTGTTGGTGCTGCGTTCGAAGGTGTGGGCGAATACGTTAACCTCAACACGCACAGCGAAGCGATTTTCGTTCCGCAGATGTTTGGACCGTCTATCAGCGTTCTTCCGACCGGCAAGCGTTTCTACGATGAAATTCACTGCCATCAGGGTGGTCAAGCATGCATAGACGCAGGTTTCGGTAACTTCTGGTCCATTTGGGACGATGTCATTGAAAACGGTCCGAATAAGACGCTTGTTGCAACCGCCGGCAAGGAAAAGATTGTTGCCAATACGGTAGAAGAGCTTGCTGAAGCAATGCAGGTTCCTGTTGAGAACCTGAGGGCTACGTTTGACGAGTACAACCAGATGTGCGAGACCGGTCAAGATTCGGCATTTAAGAGGGAGTACTTCCTGGAGAAACTCAATCCTCCGTACTACGCATTCAATAATCATCCGGTTCGCTACATGACTAAGGGCGGTCTGAAAACGAATTTGAAGTGCCAGGTTCTTCGCGAAGACGATACGGTTATCGAAGGTCTGTATGCTGGCGGTCTTTTGGGAACTGGTTCGTTCTCCAAGGAATTTGCAACGAGTGCTGTTTGCGGTTACTACGCCGGTAAGTGCATTGTTGAGGAAGCGAAGTAGAGATTTTGTATTGAAAAGCCGGGCCGCATTTTCCGTGCGGCCCGGTGACGGAATGATCAATGAAATTGGAAGGGGGTTATTGTGATAGGAAAAAAGCATGATGCGGCAAACGCTCCCGATGATGCTGCTATGAATGCTTCGGATGCTGAAAGTAAAGGCAAGAGGAAAAAGGGCAAAAAGCTTGTAGGTAGGCTTCCGTGGATTTTGCTATGTGTGTTTGTTGTTGGAACGTTTGCGGTTGTCGGTGCTGCGAATTGGCACGAGCAGCCGTCGTTCTGCTCGGCGTTCTGTCACGATACCATGGGCAAATATGTTGATGGCTACGAGGACGGTAACGGCCTTGCTCGTATCCACAAGGAAGCAAATGTCACCTGCCTTGATTGTCACGAAGCAACGCTTGGTCAACAAGCGGCAGAGACAGTGGCTCAGGTAACGGGTGATTATCGGGTTCCTTTGCGTCAGAGAAGCTTTGGCGATGAGATGTGTTTGAAGTGCCATATTTCTATCGAGCATCTTCAGGCAAAGACCGATATGCTCGAGAAAGATCCTCATGGTGGGAACATCACCGGTCATCAGAGCTTTACCTGCAACAACTGCCACAAGTCGCATGCTGCTCAAGTAAACCAGTGCTCGCGTTGCCATGATCCTGGAGATCAAAGGATGATTACGTATCCGCTTCAGCGTCATCCGAAAGAAGCTAAATAAGGGATTTTGCTTAGCGCCCGACCAGATTTTGCAAAGCAAAGAGGACGAAGGTTTCTGTATGCGATATCCCCGGAATGGAATTCCATTCCGGGTTTTCTTTTTCCGTAGCGCATTTTTTTCAAAATCGTTCACAGTTATCAAAAAAGAGAGGTTAATCGGGATAAAGTCCAGAAAACAAAGAACTGTGAACGATTTTATGTGCGGGTTGATGTTATGGGGGGATGTTTGAGCGGCTTAGGCACGGCTTTGGGTTCATGTTGTTGAAAAACCATTGTCAAATTCGAAGTTGTGGTAGGTTGGAAGTAGGTTGGGGACGCGGCATTGGCTTGGTGTTACGATATGCTTCAATTGAGTATTGTTTTGAACTGGTATTTTGTAAAACTGGATTTTCGTTAGATGTTGTATTTGCCCGAAAACACCCCGATTCTCATCTTCGACCTACTTCCAACCTGTATCAACTTCGAATTCAAAGCCCATTTTCCAACAACATGAACGGAAAGCGGGTGCAAGCTGCGATTCTCGGCATCGGTGGCGGGTCTTGGGAGGGGGAACGGGGTCGCGCTCGAACGTACCGGGCGTGAAAAAGGCGGCTCCGAAGAGCCGCCCAATAGGAAGCGTATAGTGGAAGAAGCATCCGTTCCACCCAATGAAGCATCCCAAGTGTTTCCTAGAAAACTCCCAAGCAGCCAAAAGCTACTTCACGGAAACGCCCACCGTCTTCTTGAGCACGGCAAGTGCGGCCACAACCAGCACAATGCCAACACCCAGGCAGATAACAGCGTTCTGCACGAAGCCAGCAACAATGAAGCACACGAACGAGATAACCGCAACGGTAATAACGTAGGGCAGCTGCGTGGAAACGTGCTCAATGTGGTTGCAGTTTGCGCCGGCGCTTGCCATAACCGTGGTGTCGGAAATGGGAGAGCAGTGGTCGCCCGCAACCGCGCCCGCCAGACATGCGGAAATGCCAATGGTCAGCAGAGTGGGCTCGGCGGTAAAGATGGGCAGCACAATGGGAATCAGAATGCCGAACGTGCCCCAGCTGGTGCCCGTAGCAAACGCCAGACCCCATGCCACCAGGAAGATGATAGCGGGCAGCATGGCGAACAGGCCAGCAGCTGCGCCTTCCATCAGGCCGGCAACAAAGACATCGGCACCCAACGCACCAGTCATGCTCTTCAGCGTAACGGCAAACGTCAGAATCAAAATGGCGGGAACCATGGACTCAAAGCCCTTGGTCATGCACTCCATGGCGTTCTTGAAGCTTACCACGCGGCGGCAAATCAGGAAGATGATAGAGAAGACCACAGCAATAAGCGAGCCCCACGGTAGGCCGACGAATGCATCGGTATCGCCGAACGCGGTGATGATGTTGCCGCAGTTGTCGGACTCGGGATCCCAGAAGCCGCCCACGAACAGCAGGCCGCACACGCACATGATGATCAGGAACACAATGGGGATAAGCATATCCCACAGCGTTGCCTTGGAGTTCTCAATGGGCGTGTCGTTGCCCAAAGAGCCCAGGTCGCCGTCTTGGTAGGCAGCCAGCTCCGCCTTCGCCATGGGGCCGTAATCAAAGCCCATGACCGAAAGAACAATAACGAACACAATGGTCAAAAGCGAATAGAAGTTAAACGGAATAGCGCTGATGAACAGGCCAATGCCATCGACGTTTGGCAGGCTTTGCGCCACGCCGGAAACGGCAGCGGCCCACGACGAAACCGGCGCGATCATGCAGATAGGGGCGGCGGTGGCGTCAATCAGGTACGCCAGCTTCGCGCGCGAGACTTTCTGCTCGTCGGTCACGGGGCGCATGACCGAGCCAACGGTCAGGCAGTTGAAGTAGTCGTCGATGAAGATGAGCACGCCCAAAATGAACGTGGCAAGCGATGCACCCACGCGGCTCTTCACGTTGCGCGCAGCCCATTTGCCGAACGCCGCTGCTGCGCCCGTGGTGTTCACCAGCGCAACCATGATGCCCAGCATGACCAGGAAAATGAAGATGCCGGCGTTATCGGCCACGGAAGGAATCAGACCTGTGGTAACAACGTCTTCGCCTTCTCCGAATTCGCCATTCACAATGGTGGTTACCGTGGCAACGGGGTCGAAACCAGTCAGAAGAAGGGCACCAACCAAGATGCCGATGAACAGAGAGCTGAACGTCTCTTTCGTGATAAGCGCCAAAACAATGGCGACGATGGGGGGCACTAATGCCCAAAATGTATTGACGAACACCGTTTTCCCTTTCTTTAATGGAGAGCCTGCGTGCCCTGCGCGCATCATGGCTCGCCAAAGGATCAGTGCGTCAACGTCCCTTGAACCAAAACCATGACAGCTCTCCGCTTGCTTTTGCGACAGTGAACAGGGTGTTTCCCTGAACCCCAGGGCCGGCGCACGGGAATGCGGTGCGGTCCTTCGGCGATGCGTCCCTTTCCCTTCCCGTTTTCCCGAACGGTGGTGAAGGTACTGATGGCGATCGCGCCTCCGTCATGTATCTATCCGCGCATTATAGTAAACCGCGTGACAGATGCCAATGTATAAGAATGCCATTCTTGCGTTAAGGGTAGGTTTCTCAGGCGAAATGGTATACTTCGAGAAAGGGAGGAAGCGTCGGGGTTCGAAGAGAGGTAAGCCATGGACGTGACGTTGTACATTTCGGGTGAAGACGGCAAACGGGAAGTGGTGGTTCCGGAAGGGACAACCGTTCTTGTGGCGATTCGCGATGGTGGGGAGCATTTGGACGCGCCGTGCGGTGGCATTGGCCGTTGCAAGAAGTGCCGGGTGCTGGCAAGCCGTAAAGGCGTGGTGGGCTACGAGCTGGCCTGCCAAAACGTTGTTGAAGACGGCATGGAAGTAATTCTGGAGTCGCCGAAGGACATGGTCGTGAGCGTTGCCGGCGCGTTTGAGCCCTGGCCGCGCGATGAGCGCGATTGCGAAGAGGGCCTGGCGCTTGCGGTGGATATTGGAACGACCACGGTTGCCATGCGTTTGATTGACCTGAAGACGGGCGACATTCTGGCTACAACGGGCAAATCGAACCCGCAAATCGCCTATGGCGCCGATGTCGTGAGCCGCATTTCCGCGTGTATAGATGGCATGCTTGAGGCGCAACGCGTGCTGATTTGCAACGCGCTTGCCTCTATGGCAAAGCAAGTGTTCGAAGATGCGAAGGCAACCCCTGACCAGGTGAAACGCTTCCTTATTGCAGGTAACACCACTATGGAATCTTTGGCCACAGGCGTTGACCCGACTCCTATTGGCACGGCTCCTTACGAGGCGCTTTCGCTTTTCGGCGGCCCCGAAGCACTGGCTGATCCGTTCTTCGATGCGCTGCCGAAGCCGATTTTTGCGCCCTGCCTGGCAGGCTACGTGGGCGGCGACATCACGTGCGGCATTATGGCCGTGCATCTTTTGCAAAAAGATGCTCCCACGCTGCTGATTGACCTGGGCACGAACGGCGAAATGGCACTGGGCTGCAAGACAGGCGCGGTTTCGTGCGCCACGGCAGCGGGCCCGGTGTTCGAGGGCGCTAACATCCGCTGTGGCATGCCGGCGTATCCGGGTGCTATCTCGAAGGTCGTCATTGACGAGGGCGGTTTGAGCTATTCCACGATTGGCAACGCAGAGCCGGTCGGCATTTGCGGTACGGGTCTGATCGATGCCATTGCGTGCCTGGTGCGCTTGGGCGTGGTGGACGAGACGGGTCGTTTCTCCGACGAGGACGAGCTGCCCGAGCATTTGGCTGCCTGTTTGGACGAAGACGACGACTGCGTGTTCTTCCGCATCCATGGCGATGTGGTGGTAAGCCAGAAGGACGTGCGCTGCCTGCAGTTGGCGAAGTCGGCCGTACTTTCGGGCGTGCTGGTTATGATTGAAGATTTGGGCATTGAATGTGATGACATTCAGGAAGTGCTGATCGCAGGCGGTTTCGGCGAGTATTTGAACCTGGAAAACGCAGCTGCCATTGGGCTTTTTCCATCGCAGCTTTTGCCGCGGACGCGCAGCGTGGGCAACTCATCGCTGGAAGGTGCGACCCAGGCGGTGCTGTCGCATGCGGCGGCCGACGCTCTGAACAGCGTTTCTTCTGGGTGTCGCTACATTGAGCTGTCCACCACGCCGGAGTTCAACGAATATTACGTGGAGAACATGTACTTCGAAGATGAGGAATAAGAAGGCGCATCGCCCTTACTGGGCGTTTCGGGCTAACGGTGCCTGGTGCGAGCACGCAATAGTGCCAGAGGAAAGGAGTTGCCCGTGCAGGAAATCGCGTGGGTGTCATATGATGGAGCGTTGCAAGACGCGTGCGAAACTGCGGGGCAACTTGTTTCTGAACAGGGAAAATGCGTTTTCTTAGTGCGTGACTTTTCGAGCATTGCGCCTGTGAAACGGGCGCTGGCGGCATCGCATTGCGGCTTTGGCGTGCAAGTGGCAACGCTGGCGTCGTGGGTCGAGGATCTGTGGCAGCTGCATGGTACGGGCGCTCCTTTCGTGTCGGCGTTGCAGCGCTCCATGACGGTGCGCCGCGCGTTGCAGCAGCGTTTCGATGCGGCCGAAGCTGCCGCGAAGGGGCAAGAGTCGGATGCGGATGCGCGGACGGCGACTGGCGCGGTTGGCGTGGCTGATGTCGCGGGCGTTGGCGCGATAGGCGCCGCCGATTTGGCGGCAACAGCACAGGGCCAGGCGTTCACCCCGGCCGAGGGCATGGTGCGTTTGGTGGTGCGCCTTCTGCGCGAGTGCGCGCCTTTCTTTACCGAGGAAGCATTCGAGCGTGCGTTTGAACAGGCGTTTTCCCAAGGTGCAGCAGCTCTTCCCGCATTGAGCGCGGCGGAAAAAGAGATTGTCGTGCTCGTGCGCTGCTGCCTTGCGTATCAAGAAGAGCTTGGCTGCATTGAGCCAGCGTTGGCGTGCGCGAATCTTGCGCGCCAAGGAGCGGCGACCCGGATACCGGTGGTTTTGCTTGACTGTAATCCTACGCCGGCGCAGGAGCTTTTACTGGAAAGCGCGGAGGACGCGATTCTATTCCGTGTATACGCGTGCGAGACTGCCGAATCTGCGCGAAACAGCGAATTGTCCCAGCTCAGCGCGGCGCTGTATCACCCTGATTACAAGAATCCGCTTGCGCCAACGGGCGATGTGCGTTTTGCGTTGCCCATGGGCGCGTATGCGTCACCGGCGCTTTTGACCAGTGAGATTGAGCGCCTTGCTCATGACGGCAACAAAACAATTGCCGTTTCTTGCTTTGATCCCGTTGCAACGTTTGAGCAGCTGGCTCCGCGCTTGCGTACGCATCGTATTGCATGCAGCGTGCGGGGGTCGGTTCCGCTTGCGCGCACGGCGTTTGGCGTGGCATGGTTGTCGTTGGCGCAGTTTCTGCAAGACAGCAGCTTTGAAAACGCCGCTCTGGCCAGCGATTATGCACTGAGCACGTTTTCGTTTATGAGTACGGCTGCCGCTGCCGAGACCGATGCATCGTTACGCGGGTGGCGTGGCCTGAACCGCGACTATGCTTTGAGTGTTGCGTGTTCGCAGCAAAACGATCAGCATGCGGAGTTTCTGGAAGCTATGGCGCAAGGACGCTACGAGGATGCGCTTGAGTATCAGTGTGCGTGGATCTCCAAGCAAACGCGCTGGTCAGAGGTGTTTCGCGATACGCAACTTGCTGCTGCCGAATGCGCTTTGGAGGTACAGCGCTGCGTGAGTGAAATGGAGCTTTCGCAGGAAATTGCGCTTGCGGCGTTTGCGGCGGCTGCCGTTGTTGTGGCTGCAAGAAGCGAATTGGGCGAAGAAGCGGGTGCGTCAGTTTCGCTCATGAGCTTGAATGACCTGGGGAAATGCCTTCCTGCTTCATTTGATGCGTGCGTGTTGGCCGACTTGTCTGCCGATGTGTATTCGCTGGATAACGACGAGCAGGCGATTGATGCGTTGTTGAAAAAATGCGGCTGCTATCAGCCATCTCGTAAAATTGAGCAGTTGCGCGCGTCGTTCTCGTGCGCTCTTGCCACTGCAAGAAACCAACTGCTGATTCATCGCGTGCTGAAAGATGAAAAGACCGATGATCGGCGTCCCTCTGCGTTGTTTGACGAGGTAGTGGACTGTTATCGCTCCGATCCGAAGAATTACAAGGAGCTTCACGAATTATGGGGCGTGTCGCACAACCTTGAGCCGTTTGTTGCGAGCTTGGGCGAAGAATGCATGACGCAGAATTGCACGGAAACAGGTCAGGTTCCTGCGCTTCAGACCAGGGCTGATGTTGCGACAGGCGGGAAGGGCGCGAGCGGCCTTGGGAAAGAGGCTGCGGCTGTTGCTGGCGCTTCCTGCGAAGAAACGCCCGCTTTTGGTGGCGGACCTCAAGTATCGTTCGAGCTTTCCGCAGGTGAAGAGCGCGTTTTTCTTCCGAGTGCCTATGATGTTACCATGGCGCGCCCCGCTCATCTTTCGGCTTCCGCTATTGAGTTGTACCTTGAATGTCCGTTCAGGTGGTTCGTGCACAACCGCCTGGGCACGGCGCAAGTTCGGGCATCGCTTGATGCGCGGGCGCGGGGTACGTTTGCGCACGGACTCCTTCGCGATTTTCACGAGGCGCTGCGGCAGGCGGGGCAGTTGCGTGTGACGCCTGAAAACGTTGAAGAGTCGCTGATTTTGTTCGATTCGCTGTTTGACCAGCGCCTTCAGGCGGAGCGCGAGCGAAACGACAGAGGCCGGTCGATGGCATATTTCCCGCTGAATAACCGTGAGTCGCTTGAGGTGCAAGCGTTTCGCAAGACGCTCAAAGGCTTTGTTTCGTGGGAGGCGTCATTTTTACCGGAATACCATCCGCTGGCGGGGGAGTTCTCGTTCGGGCGCGATGAAGAGCTGATGTACGCGGGGTATCCCCTGGTGGGAAGCGTTGACCGCATTGATGTGGATGATCGAGGCAACGCGGTTATTCTTGACTACAAAGGCTCGGCGGGTGCAGGATACAACCATTTCACCAAGGAGACGAAGGAAGCGTCGGACGGCGCGGCGGCAGGTGCAGGTGCGGCTGCGGCGGGTGACTCGCGCGCTGGCGCGGCTGCGGGCGCGGACGGCATTGCGCTTGCGACCCTTCCCCAAAAAGTGCAGGCGCTCATATATGCCCAGGTTGTGCGTCGGAAGCTGGATGTGAACCCCGTGGGCGCGCTGTATGTTTCGTACGGTAAGGCAAGCGGGTGCGCCGGCTTGTTTGATGCGCTCAAGCTTGACCCGCAAAAAGATTTGCTGAACATTGCAGCGAAATATTGCGAGACAACGTCGTTTTTGGATACGTTGGACCAGGTGGAAGAGGCAATCGCGGTACGCCTTAATGGCATACGGGCGGGGCGCATTGAGCCGTGTCCGAGCGACGACGCATGTAGATGGTGCGAAGTGGCGGGCGTGTGCCAGCAGCTGCGTCGGGGGCAATTGCAAGTAAACCAGCCCAACCAGGCCGATCAGAAAAAGGGGATATAACCATGGGATACACGCCTGAACAGGAAAAATGCGTTATGCGCCTTGTTGGCCCCGTGGATGTCTCTGCAGGAGCCGGATCGGGCAAGACGTTTACGCTCACGGAACGCATTGCGCATGCGTTGGTGGACCCAGCGAGTGGCGTCGATGACATTGACCAGATTTTGGCCATTACGTTTACGAACAAAGCGGCGGCGGAGCTGAAAGGCCGCGTTCGTTCGACGTTGCGTGCGCAAGGGTTGTTTGACCAGGCGCGTAAGGTGGATGGTGCTTGGATTTCCACGATTCATGGCATGTGCTCGCGCATTCTGCGCGCGAATGCGCTGGAGATTGGCATTGATCCAGGTTTTACGGTTATGGAGGACTCGTCTGAGATTCTTGGCCAGGCAATCGAGGAAGTACTTGAGGAAAGCCGTGCGAGCGATTACCGGGCATATCGGCAGTTGTTTGACGCGTATCCTGTGACGGATTCACCTGCGGCTTTCGGTAGCGATTCGGTCACCAGCCTTCTGAACACGCTTCTGGCGAAGGCGTATGAGCTGCCGAATGGTTTCGATGATTTGCAGCTTATCGCGTCACGCGAAGAGCCGGGCCATCTTGCGCGGCAACTTCTGGCAATTTACGAAGACTCGCTTGCGCTGATGGAGCAGATAAAGGAAAGCGCCACGCAGGCGCAGAATAAGCTGACGTGCGAACAAGCGCTCGATGCGCTGAATGACCTGATGGAAAGCGATTCATCGCAGGTGTACGGTGTTTTGAGTTCATGCCGACGCTTGGATGGGCGCTGCGGAAGCAAAGAGCAGAAGGCGCTCATCAAAGAGCTGAATGCGCGTTTTGACGAAGTGGTGCTGCGCATTTTGCTGTGCAAGAGTGCGCTTATTTTCGACCAGCTGGTTCAGCTTGCGCGTAAAGTTGACGAGCTTTTTGCCGCGAAAAAGCATCGCCTTGCTGTGCTGGATAATAGCGATTTGATTCGCCAGGCTCTTCGCGCGTTGGAGAATCCCCAGGTCAAAGCGTTGTATGAGAATAAATTCCATCTGGTGATGGTCGATGAATTCCAAGACACCGATGCACTGCAGCTGGCGATTGTGAGCAAGCTTTCGGGTGCGGGACAGCGGTACTTATGCACCGTGGGCGATGCGCAGCAAAGCATTTATAGCTTCCGTGGCGCCGATGTTGCGCTGTATCGCACGTATCAACGGGAAATGTTCTCGGAGCGGATTCTTGCGGAAGGCGGCGAGCCATGTGCGCTGCAGCTTACGCGAAACTTCCGTAGTCATGGCGATGTGCTGGCATTTGTGAAGAAGGTTTGCGCTCAGCAATCCGTGTTTGGCAAGGACTTTCTTGATTTGCAGGCGGTTTATGATGGCGCGGGGTATCGTGCTTGCGACCCGCGTATTTTCATGGACGTCACCATGCGTCACAAGGGAAAAAGCGCTGAAGTGGGCTCGAAAGACGATGCGTTTGGCGCGCAAGCTCAACGTATTGCGGAGTATTTTGCGCGCATGCGCGCGGCGGGTCACGATTTGTCGCAAATGGTGCTTTTGCTGGGAACCACAACGCATGCGGATTTGTACGCTCAGGCGCTGCGCCAGGCGGGTTTCGACTGCGTGATTACGGGCGGCTCGCTGTTCGCGCAGTCTGATGAAGCGCAGCACATGGCGCTTCTGTGTCGTGCCTTGGTGAATTTCAAGGACACCGAAGCTTTGGCGAATGTCCTGATGGGACCGCTGTTTCAATTATCGTCCGATGAGCTGCTCGATCTTACTACGGTTTGGGATGACAAAGCGCAAAAGACGGTAGCGTGCGGGCTTGACCAGGGGCTGGTGCGTTGTGCTCGCGCTGTGGTGGGTTCAGGCGCGGGCGGTGCTGGCGACGTCGGCGAGTCCGTGGATGCGCCGGTAGATGACGCTGCGGGCGCCGTTGATACTGCCGCCGCTGTGCGTGCGGACGCTGCTCCTGCGGATGCCGCCGCCGTGCATGCGGCCGCCGGAGCTTCCGAGGCTATTGCTACCTTCCGTGCAGCCGCGCCTTCGCCGATGGTTGCGCAAGCCGCTCATCTTCTGTTTGCCGCTCGTGGATCGCTGCGGACCCAACCGCTCTCGCGCGTGCTGTTGCGTCTTTTGTGGCAAAGCGGCTGTTTCGCGCGCCTTGAAAGCCAGGGAGCGCAGGGCAGTGCATGCATTGGCAATTACATGAAAGCGCTGCGTCTGATTGAGAGCATAGAGAAGCAAGGCGGTGTGGGGCCTGTTCAAACCGCCGAGCAGTACGACGCTTCAATTTCGGCAGGTCTGAAGGAAGCGCCCGGCGCGCTGAATGTTCACGAGCAGCAAGCTATTCGCATCATGACCATCCATGCATCCAAAGGCCTGGAGTTTCCCATTGTTGCTCTGGCTGATTTTGCGAAAACGCCGCGCTCGGAAAGTTTGCTTGTTGCTCGTTTTCGGGGAAAGACGTATGCCACGCTTTTCCCGAAAAGCGAGAAGTTTGGATCGACAACGTACGGTAAATCGCTGCAAATGGGTCTTGTCGACGAAGATGAAGAACCCAGCGTTGACGCTTTGACCAGCGATGATAGCCTGAAAGCGCAAGTACTGCTGCAGCGCTGCTCGCTTGCCGATGAGATGTCGGAAGGACAGCGTCTTTTCTACGTGGGAGCCACCCGCGCGAAAGAAGCGCTGGGCCTTTTCGTCTCAACGCAAGAGGGTGGCGATTTCGATGCCATGTACCCTGGTGCGTATGGCGATGTCGTCCGTGCGCTTTTCGGCGACGAAGGCGTGATTCCCCTTGGCGAATGCTTTGTGGATTACGGTGGCTCCGAGCCGGCTCAGATTTGCTGCCAGTATTACGAAAAGCCTGATGGAGAAGGTGCTAGTGCAGCTTCCGATGCGGATGGCGAAGACGATGGCGCGGGTGCGGCTTCTAATGCTGCCGCTCCTGGTGGCGCGGGCGTGGTCGCTGGTTTGGGCGCGGGTGTGCGCACGGATGCGGATGTCGTTGCAAGCCTGGTTCCTTCGCGTTTCTTGTTCGACCTTTCGGACGAGACGCCGCTCAACGTGGTATCGGGCGGCTTTGACCCGCAGCCAACAGGCGTGTTCTCGTATTCGTCGCTCGAGGGCGGGCATGTGCCGTTAACGCAGCTCGAGGGCTTTTGGGATACTGCCCAAGAAGAGGGGGACAGCCTTGCGGATGCGCTGCGGTACTTCTCTGCTGACGATGACAAGGCGACCGACTTTGGCTCGGCGCTGCATCGTTTGTGCCAACTTTCGTTTATCGAGTCTCCCGAAAAGGCATCTGACCAGCTTGAATGCATTGCGAAAACATATCAAGTTGCGGATGTGCAGCGTTTGACGGCGGCGTTCGAGCGCTGGCTGGGGTCTGCCGCTTGCAAGCGCGCGCGGGCGGCACAGCGATGTCTTCCTGAGCATTCCTTTGCGGTGCCGTTTGGGAATACGGATCAGGTGCTTGAAGGTGCGTTTGACTTGTTGTGCGTTGAAGGGTGCGGCGCGCAGGAAAATAGCGAACAGACGACTGGGGCGCCGGAGCAGAAACGCGCGTACGTTGTTGACTACAAGACGGGTGGCAAGGCGAGCGAAACATCTCAGGAGCTGCATGAGAAACACGGACTTCAAGCGTGTTGTTATGCGTATGCGCTTTTGAACTGCGGTTTCGATGTTGTTGATATGGACTTTGTGCGGGTAGAGCAAGCGGATCCGCAAGGAGCCGACACACTGCAAACGGTGTCGTTCCACTTTGAGCAAAGCGACCTTGCGCGTATTGAAGGCATCATTGCCGCTCAATGTTAAAAAGGGATAGAGGCGAAGAAGCGGCGGTAGCCCTGTCACTTCTTCGCCTTGTTGACAAATTACCCCACCTTTTGTCAACATTTTGACGTTCAAAACTGAGGTGCCATAGGTACCTCGGATTTTTGTGCCTTGCAGCAGCGCGCTTGTGGTTTTGGCGCTCATTTCGGGTTCGCTGGCTGAATGTTGTCAGAGGGTTTTGCGGATACGGCACAGTTTCGATTTCTCCGATGGCATGTTGTCGGATTTTTTGCCCAAATACGCTCAAATCGACGGTACGGGGCAGGTGAAGAAGGGATTGGAATGCTCGCTCTTGTCAAGATGTCATTGCGACCTGGGCTTTTGCAGAGTTGGATAGGGCTGAAGGGCTGAAATCCGCTTCATTTGCGTCTTCGACCTGCCCCGTATCGTGCATTTGCGCGTTTTCACGCCTAATTTCCGACAAGATGAACGCAGGTTGGTGATTTTCAAAGAAGGTGGAGCTGCGAAGGGACGTCCGTCGGCAAGGGTCGAGTCGAACTGCGAAGCTTTGGATAAGTTGAGCGAGGTGCGAGTGGAAAGAAGCATTATCCAAGCGGAGTCGTGAGGCGAGCCCCTGTCGACGGACGCCCCTTCGAATCGGATCGCGGCAATTGCTGGCAAAGAGCGGAGACCGCCCTGCGTCTCCGTCACTTTTTGGTGGCTCTAGCGTTCATAACCGCAATGCCAGCAATAACAAGCGCCACGCCCAGAAAGCTTGTCGCGCTGACCGGCTCGTGAAAAATCGCTACGCTCACCAGGCTGGCAACAACCACTTCTAGCGAAGCAATGACCGAGGCGCGTCCGTTTTCCACGTTTGCCAGGCCTTTTGTGTATAGGGCGTACGGCACAAGGCAGCAGACAATGCCCAAAAACAGACACCATCCCATCACGGCAGGTGTTGCCTGCACGGCGGGCAGCGGCGCAGCTGCGTTGAGCGCAAGCGATGCAGCAGCCGAGAATAAAAACGTGTAAAACGATACCGTATTCGAGCTGTATCCCCTCTGCAGGGCGAAGCGTCCGAAGATGCTGTAGAGCGCGTATCCAAAGCCCGACATGATGCCCAGTAAAACTCCTATCAGGGAAAACGATGCACCCGATTCAATAAGCCCGGAAGAACACACCGCACCGCCCAGAACCAAAAACAACGCCACGACTTTAAGCGGCGTGATACGTTCCTTGAACAGCGGAGCGGAAATCAGCACCACGAAAAACGGCGCGGTGTATAAAAGGACTACAGCGGCGGATAAGCTCATGTATGTTTGCGCCGTTGTGTTGCAAAAGTTGAACATCGTTAGGCTCAAAACGCCCGTGCCCACAAAGCACCAGAGATCTTTCAGCCGAATGCGCAGCGCTGCTCTGTCGGTGAGCAGCAGTGCAACAAAGAAGATTGTAACGGCCACGGCGGGACGGATTGCCACTAGCACAAGGGGCGTGAACCCAGCAGCAATCAGGTTGCGATTCGCCAGACCGATAAGCCCCCAGCAGGTGGCGGCTAGCGCGATGCAAAGATATGACAAGCGAGTAGTATCCATGCAGGTCATTATAGAGGTGCTTGCGGGGAAAATATTGCTTTTCGTTTACGAGCTTGCCAAAGGGCGAATCGGGAAGGCGAAGGTGGTTGTGATGGTTCCGGGGTTCATCTCCTTCGGCTTTTGTCGACAATTGGTGTGTCGGATGATCTTTGGCAACCAGGATTCAGAAGCTATACGTTGGCGGACAATTGTTGACGAAAGGTGGGGTAATTTGTCAACAAAAATAGCTAAAATATTAGCCAAAAAATGCTTGACATATCCGTAAATAGGAGTATTATGAACAATACATTAGCTAATATATTAGCTATAACATATTTAAATAAAACAGCAAATGCAGTATAAACACGCCACAAGGTTAATATGTTAGCTAACGTTGAAAACACGCGGAGGGCACTCGGGGAAACCCAGGTGCCCTCTGCTGTACCGAGCGCCGTAGGTGCCTCGAATGGCGCATCGGCCGCATCGCGCGAGACGCCCGATGCCATTGCGCGCGACATCTCGCAGCGTATGCGCAAACGGCGCAAAGAGCTGCATCTTTCCCAAAGCGCGCTGGCGCATCGATCGGGTGTGAGCTTGGGCTCGCTCAAACGTTTCGAGCAAGACTCTCTGATTTCCTTGGACTCGCTCATCAAACTCTCCCTGGTGTTGGGCTGCGAAGACACGTTCACGGGTCTTTTCTCTGAGCAGGAAAAACAAGAAGAAGCATCGCTGGAAGATATCGTTGCGCAGGGGCATCGGCTTCTCGACCGTATTGTGCTGCTGAAGTCTTCGGGTGCGGAATAGTTTGGAAGAATGACGTCTTGTCACGATGTGACTTGACGCGAAGGTTCGTCACGCGACTTCGTTTAAGTAATTCCTTTGTCTGAAACCTTTTGGCTTATCTGCAAGCGTTGCGTTTCGGCTTAACGCTTGCGGACGGGCGCATTTGAAGGTGCTTGGTCGAGCGCACGGATGGGGACATTGGAAAAGTGGTGGGATTTGCTTGAGCGTGATGATAAAAACGACCCACTTTTCTGTGGGTTTGTTGCAATTAACTTTTTTGCGACCTGGGAAAACGTTGACTATCCGCGCCCGCAACGAGAAAAATCAACAGAAAAGTGGGTCGTTTTTATCAAAGCAAGAAAACTCTGTAGTCCTACAGCAATCCGAAGGCTGTTCGCCGGCAAGGGCTCGCCTCGCAACTCTGCTTGGATAATGTCTCTTTGCGCTTGCGACTCTCGCAACTTATCCAAGGCGCTGCAATTTGGTTCGACTCTTGCCGGCATGTGTCCCCGAGGGTCTGCGTGTCGGGAGTTTGGTGCGTGCAATCGGGCTTGCGGCGTATCGACTCTTGGTTCCGACATCCCCTTTTGGGTCTCTCGGCGGCATGTTGTCGTTTTTCCGTCCGAAAACGCCCAAATCGACGGTACGGGGCGGGTGGGGAAGGCTTTGCTGTGTTCGAATCAGCTGGGGGATTTTCGCGACCTGGGCTTTTGCTGTGTGCGGTGGAATCGAAGGGTTCCAGATCCCTTGTGCGTGCTTCCAAGCTGCCCCGTATCGTCGATTCGGGCGCATTCGCGCCCGATTTCCGACAAGATGGCCTTCGCTCGCGCATTTTCGCCTAGGCGATCCGCCGGATCCATCAAGACGACTCGGCGATGAAAAAGGTTCGCCTCGGGGAAGGCCCTCTCGCATTGGGGTGCAGATTTGTTGACAAAAGGTGGGGTAATTTGTCAACAATCGACTAGGCGGGTGGAAAGGATTTGTCCAGCTCAGCGGCAAGTTGGGGAAGAAGTTCCGTCATAGTTTCATCGATCTTCTTCTTTTTGAGCTGGCACTCCCACACTACGTGAACCTTCCAACCCATCTGCGTGAGCTGCGCTACGCTCTCTTCGTCGCGTTGCTGATTCTTCTCGAACTTGATGGTCCAGTATTCGATATTCTTCTTAGGCGCGGCAGGCTTGCAGTGCGGGCAGCGATGCCAGAAGCAGCCGTTGATGAACAGCGCCACCTTCTTGCCGGGCCATGCGATATCGGGTCTACCCGGCACTTTCCATTGCAGGCGGTATCCGGTAAGCCCCGCTTCTTGCAAGCGTTGGCGCATGAGCAGTTCGGGTTTCGTGTTCGCACGCTTGTTGCCTTGCATGCTCTTGTGCACAGCAGGAGAAACGCGCAGCTCATCAGCGCGTTCGCGCACGGCTTTGCTGGCCATCTTTCCGGTTGCCTGCTGGATGTCCAAGCGGTATATCAAAGCGCGTGCTGTGCTTTTCTCGATTTTGCGCTCGAGCTGCTCTTTGAGTCCTTTTGCATATTTGCGACCCAGTGCGCGGAATGCGTCTAAACGCTCGGATTCGTCTTCTACCAGGTGTAATTCGCCAAAAACAACAACGCTGCGATAGCTGGTGGCAAACAGATCGGGTACCACCTCGTCCTGGGCTACTACGCAAAGCGACGCACGCGGGTTGTGGGCTGCGGCATCGACTTTGCGACCTTCCCGCGCGCAGTGAAAATAAATCGCTTGGGCGGCTTTGTCGAATGCGAAGCTTATGGGCACGGCGTAAGGGAAGTCATCGTCGTCTTGAGGTGCAAGTGCCAACGTTGCGTTGCTGGCTGTTTCCAAGATGCGTGAAATTTCCTTTTCGCCGAGTGCTTGTTGGGTGCGTCGCATTTCGTATGTCATGAGAAGCCTTTCTGTAGCTTGCGTCGTTCTTCTTGTGGGTGCGAAGGTCGCATTACCGCCGTGTGCGCCGCTCGCGAGTGTTGCCTGCGCTTAACCGTCCTGTCGCCTTCTCAGCGCTGGCAAGTGCCAACCTTCTGCGTTGCCTCTAGTCGCGTACTGCTTCCAACTCTTGCGCGGCGTGCGGGGCAGCAGCATGCTGCTTGCAGTTGCGCTTCATGGTGCCACGGCAGAAAAACGCCAAGACAATAACGCAAACGCACGCAACCGATCCCAGGTAGAAACCTGCGGTGGGGCCCATGGCATCGATGAGCGCACCGCTTGCCGTGGGACCAATAGCCAGGCCGCACGTTGAACCTGCAGTAATCCATGTGAGTGATTCTGTCAAGCGATTTGCGGGAACAGCCTGCTCGCAGAATGAATTTGCCGTGATGAAGAACGGTGCATAGAACGCTGCGCCCAAAATTGAGATAAAGAAGAACATTGGCACCGATGTGATGAGTCCCATGCCCATGTAACCCGCGCCAATGGCAAGAGCCGCACCAAGGAGTTGCTTGTTCAGTGGCGCTTTCAAAACAAGCATGCCAAACATGAGGCTTGAACACATAGAGACGAACGATGAGACGGACACGCCGATGCTTGCTACAACGGGTTGACCAATGGACTGGGCAAACGTGATGGTTGTAGTGTCAAACGCGCCGAAAATAAGCCCCACGAGCAGCGCCAAGCCAAACAGCACGCGCACGATAGGAAGCTCGACTAGCGCACTGCGATGTTTCTTCGCGGGCGCATTGCCAGCAGCACCATTGCCGTTGCCATCGGTCGTGACCTCATTCGCAACTCCTTCGCCAGCGCCTTCCGCGGTGCGCTTCCAGTTGACTTGTGGCTCGGTATCGCGCGCAAGCACCAGCAAAATGAACGAGCCCACGGTAAAGCTCACGCAACCCAGCAGAATGCCTGCCGTGGGGAAAAACGTGTTTGAAAGCGCAATGGCCAGCGCCGGCCCAATCATGAACGAGCAGTCCTCGATAACGCCTTCGTAGGAATACACGCTTTTGAGCGACGCGGAGAAGTTTTTGATCTTCCCCGATTCAATAAGGTACGTCCAGCGAGTACGCGCGATTGCTGGCGCGCTGGGAACGAAGCCCATCAGAAACGCCGCAACATACATAATGCCTGATGGAAGTCCTAATGCGACCGTTGTTAAAAGGAGCAGCGCGCCTGTCATGGCAATAATCGACGTGATCAGAATCACGCGATGCTGACCTTTTTCGTCCATGAATTTGCCCGTACGCGGCGCAATGAAAAACGTGGAGATTGCCAGCGTTGACGAAACCGTTCCCGAAAAGAACGCGGAATGTCCCGAAAGCGTGAGCATAGAGACCACGCCCAGCGTACCCATGTACATGTAGATGCGCATAAGGAAGCAGCCGATGTCGAACAGGTGGGCTTGCTTAACCGCAAGGATGTTGCCATATACGCCGAAGTCAAAGTTTTTCATGGTCACGTTATTTCTAGGTCGGTGGAGTGCGCGCTTGCGTGTGTGCGCTTACTTGTCTCGTTCGGGCTTGGACGTTAGGTGCCAACCCTTGCAGTATTCGCATTTATAGCAGTGAAGCCCGCGCGTGCCGTAATCCTCGCAGGCAGAAATTGCCGCTTCGGCCTCTGCACGGCTTGAGTAGCGATTCTTGCGCTCGCACGCTTTGTAGCGCAGCGCTGCTTCGCGTTCAAGATTTCCCTGCTCACGACGGCGTTCTTCGGCAGCAAACAAGTCGCCGAAGTCAGACGCACCCAACTGCGCCTCGAAAAGCGCTTTCTGCTTCGCTTGTGCCGATTTCTTACGACTTGCCATTGCCGCGCCTTGCTGCCTTGCTTCTTCGCTGCGTCCGTGTTTCCCGCGGGAAACTACTGGTGGAAGAAGCTGTGCTTCTCGTATTTCGGCTCGCAGCACAAGTTGATGCCGAGCTTCTTGTACAGCTTTTCGTCGTTGCTGGCAGGAATCACGCTGAAGAACGCGTCGCAACCGTTCAGCTCGGACAGCTTCTCAATGGCTTTTGCGGCGCGCTCGTTCGTGGCCGAGCTAATGGAAAGCGCAATGAGTGTCTCATCGGAATGCAGACGCGGGTTTTTCGAGCCGAGTTTTTGCAGCTTCAGGGCGCAAATGGGCTCGAGCGCCTGGTCGGTCAAAATGTAGTCTTCGTCGGGAATGCCTGCCAGCTCTTTGAGCGCGTTCATCAGAGCAGACGATGCGCAGCCCATCAAATCCGATGTTTTACCCGTTACAATGCGTCCATCGGGCAGCGTGATAGCCGCCGCAGGTTTGCCCGTGGCTTCTTCTTTAACCAGCGCCGCCATGCGCCCGCGCGAAAGATCAGGTGTTACGCCGGCCGATGCCATGATGTTCTCCAGGCGTTCAACAACTTCGGTGGAGCCGCCCGTCTTTTTCGCCTCCACGGCGGCAGCAAAGAAACGACGGAAGATTTCCATGCGGCTTGCTTCGCGGCACGCTTCGTCGTCGCAAATGGCAAAACCCACCATGTTCACGCCCATGTCCGTGGGGCTCTTGTACGGGCATTCCTTCACAATGTGGTTCATCATTTCGCGCAGAATGGGGAAAATCTCAATGTCGCGGTTGTAGTTGACGGTGGTTTTCCCGTATGCTTCCAAGTGGAAGTGGTCGATCATGTTCTTATCGTCCAGGTCGGCCGTGGCTGCCTCGTACGCAATGTTCACGGGGTGGGAAAGCGGCAAGTTCCACACGGGGAACGTTTCCCATTTTGCGTAGCCGGCAACGTTTCCGCGCTTGTGCTCGTGGTAGAGCTGGGATAAGCATGTTGCCATTTTGCCTGATCCAGGACCTGGAGCGGTTACCACAACCAGCGGACGGCTGGTCTCGATAAAGTCGTTTTTGCCATAGCCCTCTTCGCTTACAATGCGGGCCATATCGTTGGGATAGCCTTCAATGAAGTAGTGGCGATAGCTGCGCACACCCAGCGCACTCAGACGGCGGCGGAAGGCGTCGGCCTTTGGCTGACCTGCGTATTGCGTGATAACCACGCTGCCCACGAACAAGTCAAGGCTTTCGAATTCGTCCATCAGACGCAAGACGTCTTCGTCGTACGTAATGCCGTAATCACCGCGCACCTTGCTTTTCTCAATGGCGTCGGCGGACACTACGATAACAATTTCGGCCTCGTTTTTCAGGCTTTGCAGCATGCGCACTTTCACATCGGGCTCGAAACCAGGGAGCACGCGGGATGCGTGGTAATCGTCGCGCAGTTTGCCACCAAATTCCAGATACAGCTTGCCGCCGAACTGGTTGATGCGCTTGCGGATGTTCTCCGACTGCAACTCGATGTATTTCTGGTTGTCGAACCCGATTTTCATACAAAAACTCCTATCTGAGTGCCAGTAATGCCTGGCAACTTACTGCAAAGCTGCGTCGCCGATAACGGCAACAATGCGGCGCACGCCCGCCGAAGAGCTCTTTTCCTTCTGGATCTTGAACGCCTTGAGCTCGGCGGTGTTCGCGGCATGGGGGCCACCGCACAGCTCGGTGTCGTAGTCGCCCATGATGTAGACCCTTACGCGGTCGCCGTACTTGTCGTCGAAAATGCCCACGGCGCCCATGGCGCGTGCTTCCTCAATGGGCATTTCGCGGCATTCAACTTCCACGCCCTCTTGAATAGCCTTGTTCACGATTGCCTCAACTTCGGCAATTTCTTCGGGCGTCATTTTGCGCTCAAAGTTGAAGTCGAAGCGCAAGCGCTCGGCGGTAATGTTGGAGCCGCGCTGGAACACGCTGTCGCCCAGCACCTTGCGCAGTGCGCCGTGCAGCAAGTGCGTTGCGGTGTGCAGGCGTGTTGTTTGTTCGGAGTTGTCGGCCAGGCCGCCCTTGAAGCGCTGCTCAGCGCCCGCGCGGGACTTTTCCTGGTGCTCGGCAAAGAACTTCTCGTAGCCTTCGGTGTCAACCGTCAAGCCGCGCTCGGAAGCAAGTTCGCAGGTCAGCTCCAAGGGGAAGCCATATGTATCGTACAGATGGAACGCTTTTTCGCCATCGATCTGGCCACCTTCGGGAATGCCGTCCATAATCTTGTTGGCAAGCTTCGTGCCCTTGTCAATGGTCTTGGAGAACGTGTCGATTTCCTTTGCCAGCTGGTCGATGATGACCTGATGATGCTCGACAAGCTCAGGGTATTCGTCCTGATAATCGGCAACCAGGATTTCGGCGTACTGCAAAAGCTCGCTGAAATCGATGCCCAGCTTCATGCAGTGGCGCATGGTGCGGCGAATCAAGCGGCGCAGCACGTAGCCCTGGTCAACGTTGGACGGTACCACGCCGCGCTCGTCGCCCAGCAAGAACGTGGTGGAGCGCATGTGGTCGCAAATGATGCGGATAGCGCGACGCGATTCTTCGTCTGCCGTGTCGTAATTGATGCCGGTGGTCTGCTCAATGCGATTGATGATAGGCTTGAACAGCTCGGTGTCGTAAACGGAATCCACGCCGTTGAGCAGGCACAATACGCGCTCCAGACCCAGGCCGGTGTCAACGTTGTGACGACCCAGCGGGCGATACGTTCCGTCTTCTTCTTTGTAGAACTCCATGAACACGTTGTTCCAGATTTCCACGTACTTGCCGCAGCCGCAGGAAGGCTGGCAGTCAGGGCCGCAAGGCTCTTTGCCCGTGTCGAAGAAGATTTCGGTGTCGGGGCCGCACGGACCGGTCACGCCAGCGGGACCCCACCAGTTCTCCTTGCGGGGGTAGAAGTAGATGCGCTCGTCGGGGTAGCCCAGGCTGCGCCACGTATCAGCGGAAACGTTGTCGCGCGGAATGCCCTCTTCGCCTTCAAACACGGTCACGGAAATGCGCTCTTGCGGAATTTCCAGCACCTTGGTCAGGAATTCGTGGCTCATGGGGATAGACGTCTCTTTGAAGTAATCGTTGAGCGACCAGTTGCCCATCATCTGGAAAAACGTCAGATGGCTGGCATCGCCCACTTCGTCAATGTCGCCGGTGCGCAGGCACTTCTGGCAGTCAACCAGGCGATGTCCCGCCGGATGGCTTTCGCCCATCAGGTAGGGCACCAGCGGATGCATGCCTGCGGTGGTGAACAGTACGGTGGGGTCGTTTTCGGGAATGAGCGAAGCGCCCTTGATCAGGGTGTGGCCGTGCTCAACGAAGAAGTCAATATAAGCTTTCTTCAGTTCCTTCGCGGTTAGTTTCTTCATTGCTGTTTTTCTCCTTGTATATATAAGTCAAAGACTTTATTACCTGCCCAAGACGTTCTGGATTGGCATTTCGCCCTTCTGCATTTTCTCGGGGCACCTTAAGGCCTCCTTGAAAATGCGGCGGGCGAACTGCCTGGTCCAGAACGCCTTGAGGCGTTCGCCCCTGAAAAGCGAAGCGATCGCCCAAAAGCGTTATGCGTTGTTCTGCTGATCAACAAGGTTCGAAGCGCCATACCGTTCGCGCAGTTGGGGCTTTTCGATCTTGCCGGTAGCGTTGCGTGGAACGTCCGCGAAGATAATACGCCTCGGTCGCTTATAACGGGGAAGTTTCATGCAGAACTCATTAATGGCTTCCTCGGTAAGACCTTCGAACTCGGGCTTGAGCTCAATAATGGCGGCGCAAATCTCGCCTAAACGTGCATCGGGCAAGCCGATAACGGCAACGTCCTTGATGGCGGGGTGGCCGTTCAAGAAGTCCTCGATCTGCACGGGGTAAATGTTCTCGCCGCCAGAGATGATAACGTCCTTCTTGCGGTCAACCAGCCAAATGAAGCCGTCTTCGTCCGTGCGCGCCATGTCGCCCGTAAGCAGCCAGCCGTCCTTGAGTACTTCGGCGGTGGCTTCGGGATTGTTGTAATAGCAGGTCATAACGCCGGGGCCCTTCACCCACAGCTCGCCGACTTCGCCGTTTTTCACATCGTGGCCATCTTCGCCCACAATGCGCGTCTGCCAACGATAACCCGGAATGCCAATGGCGCCCACGTGGTCCACGTTGCCAATGCCCAGGTGCACGCATCCCGGACCGGTGGATTCGGACAGACCGTAGTTCGTGTCGTAATCGTGGTGGGGGAAAATCTGCAGCCAGCGCTCAATCAGGCTCTTCGGAACAGGCTGCGCGCCCACGTGCATCAGGCGCCACTGATCAAGCTTGTAATCGTCCAGGTTCACTTCGCCCGTTTCAATGGCATGCAGAATGTCTTGCACCCACGGCACCAGCAGCCACACGGTGGTGCATTGCTCGGAGCTTACGGCGCTCAAAATGTCGGCGGGCTTCACGCCGCGCAAAATCACGGCCTTCGAGCCGGCAATCAAGTTGCCCATCCAGTGGAACTTCGCGCCGGTGTGATACAGCGGCGGAATGCACAAGAACACGTCATCGTGCTGCACGTTGTGATGGATTTGCTCCATTTCCGCAGCTTGCGCTAGACTTTCGTGGTTGTGCAGGATAGCCTTGGGGAAACCCGTGGTACCACTGCTGAAATAGATGGCGGCGTCGTCGCTTTCTTTCAAGGGGATCATGGGGTCCTTGCTGGAGCAGTTCGCCGTGAGCTCGCTGTAGCTTTCCGCGAACGTGGGGCAGTCAGTTCCCACGAAGAACAGCAGGCGATTGCGCTGAACGGTGTCCGCAATCTCTTCAATGCGGCCCACGAATTCGGGACCGAACACCAACACGTCAACGTCGGCCAAGTTCAGGCAGTACTCAATTTCGGAACTGTCATAGCGAAAATTCAACGGTACGGCTAATGCACCGGTTTTCAGCACGCCAAAATAGATAGGCAGCCATTCCAGGCAGTTCATCATGAGAATGCCCACTTTATCGCCTTTTTTCACGCCACGCGAAAGCAGCAAGTTGGCAAAGCGGTTCGCTTTTTCGTCAAACACATGCCAGGTGATTTCGCGACGATACGGCTGCGCTTCGGTGCTTTCGATCAGGTCATAATCGCGCCACGTGACGCGACGGTGTTCTTTGATTTCCGGGTTGCGCTCAACCAGCGCTACCTCGTTGCCGTATTCAGCGGCGTTCCTTCTTAGGAAGTCTGTTACGGGCATGAATCCTCTTCTCCGTTTCCTTTTGCCTGTCGTATGCAACTCACCTGCGGTTTTGGTGGGGCATCCGTGTTTTTTCGCTTACACGAATGCTAATTGCGTAATTAAATATAATACCGCAATTGAGCGGCGTGCTATACTGCCGTGCATGATAAACGACTTAAAATATTCGCATTATACTTCAGACGGTGTTTCGGAAGGTCTCGGCGCTGGCGCATCGCGTGTTCACGACGTGGCTGCACCGGTCTGTTTCGATGTGTCCTCGCGTGCGTTCGGGTGCTCTGGTGCTCCCGCGCGCGGCGGGGTTCTGGCTGCCGGCTGCGATGGTACTCCCGCACGCGGTGCTTCTGCATCTGCTCGTTTCGGTGTGTCTTCGCGGGCGTTCGCCGGCGTCTTCGCGCTGCTTTCGTTGTTGCTGCTGATTGCAACGTTGTGCGTGCCCACGGTGCGTGCGTTTGCGGAGGAACCCTTCTTGTCGGTGTCTTCCACCTCCCAATATGGCGTGCCGTACACCACCATGAGCCAGGTGCGCGCTGAGACGCGCATCGAGCGGCTTTTCACTCATTCCGACAGCATCGAGCGCGGCGACGTGTATCTGATTGTGGCGCCCGGCTGGGAATGGAGCGATATCAATCAGGATGCCACCCCCACGCTTTACAGCTTTGTGTACGCGAACGCTTCGGCGAATTTGACATACAACGGCGCGTTGAATTGGGATGAGCATAAAGATCTAACATCGTTGCACGTTCTTGCGTTCAGAACAATCAGCCCCGCGGGCATGGAAGAAGTCATGAATCGCGTGGTGAACAACCTGAAAACGGGTGATTCGCTGGTCATCACGAATTCCGTGGCGTTTTTGGGCGAATACGATGAAGCCGAGGATTATTCTTGCTTCGTGGTGAAAGATGCTTCCGATAAGGGACTTTTCACGTCTTCGACTACGCGCCACATGGGCTTGATTGCCACGCGCGACGCTATTGCCGCCGTTGATGCGCTTGCTTCCACATCGCAGCGTTTCCCGGCAAGCTTGACCGTTTATCCCGCATCGGAGCTTATGCCCACCATCACGCGTTTGAATATCCTGGAGCGCGACTCCGCCATGGCCACCGCGTTGCAAGAATCTCAGCCAAGTTTTGTTGTGGTCATGGTGGGGATTTTGTTTTTTGCGGTGCTGTGCACGGCGGTGCTGCTTTTCTTGGAGATTCGCATCCGGCCGAAAGTGCTGGCGTACCTGTTGCCCGCTGCGCGCATCATGTGGATATTCTCGCTGGCCATTCCGCTTGCCACGTATCTGATGATGTTGCAGCTGCCTACGCATCCCGATGCCGAAATTTGCCTGGACTATTTCTGGTTCTGCGTTCTTGAGATATCGCTCGTGTGCCTGATTGTGGCGCTTGTCTTCCGCTGGACCTGGGCTTATATGGGTCTTTTGGGCGCTACGGTGATCACGTTGGTGCTTGATCAGCTGGCGGGTGGTCCGCTTTCGGTGGGCAGCTATCTTTCGTATGCGCCGGTGGAAGGCGTGCGTTTCTTCGGCATTGGCAACGAAGGTGCGGCGCTGCTTTTTGGTTCGTGGGTTATGTTGGTGGCGTTCTATTTGACGCGTCGACCCTTCAGCAAGTTGTCGCAGCGTTTGCGCCGCTGGCTATATCCGGTGGCGTCGCTGGTTATTTGCACGGTGATTGCGGCTCCGTGGTGGGGCGCGAATTTTGGCGTTATCATCTGGGGTTTAGTGGGAACGTTCGTGTCGTGGCGTCTGTTTAGCGGACATAGATTCAGCAAGCGCGAAGTGGTGGCGGCCGTTTTTGTTTCGGGGCTTCTTGCCATTGCGGTGCTGTTCCTGGACACCACGTTTAACAGCGGCTCGCACATGGGCGGCCATGTGAATTTTTTCGCAGGCGATCTTTTGGGGCAAATCGTCCAGGTTTTTGTGAACGTAGGCAAGTATTGCTGGGATACGCTGGTGTTTTCTCCGCTGCTTACGGTGCTTTTTGTGGCCGTGGTGGGATTCCTGCTGTTCATTGCTATTGTGCAGCCCGGCCCTTACGAGGCGTTCTGGAAGCTTCACAGCGAATTCCATGGCGCATTTTACGCGCTGATTGTCACCGCCATTCTGATGTTTCTTTTCGAGGACTCGGGCATTCTGATGCCGGCGCTGCTGTTGCTCTACCCGCTTTCGGGCCTGATGTGGTTCGTGTGCAACTTCCACAGCTGGCACATTCGTTCGTTCATCAAGGAGCGAGGCGTGCTTGAGCGCTAGGCGCTTGCGGCGAATGCTCAAGCAAGGGGGGTGTGCGCTAGTGCGGCCAGTGTGGAGCCGGGGTCGCACGGCGCGGGCCGCGATGTTAACGCGGCGGAACAGGGCAGGGCGGCGCACGGTGCTGCGCAGCGGCACGGTTGAGTAAGGGAAGGGGTGCGCATGAGCGGGAAAGAGCAGCTTGCGAGCTTTGATGCTGCGCAGCGGGGAGCGGCGCAGTCTGGCACGATGCAGCTCGGCATGATGCGACTTAACCCCGCGCAGCTTGATGCCCATTGCCACCTTCAGCATGACCCTCGTTTCCGTATGTATGCGCAAACGCACCCTGAACAGCACTTTTTCTGCATGACAGAAACGCCCGATGAGTATGTGCGGTTTCGCGATGCGGGTTTGCCTGCCAACGTTTCGCTGGGCCTGGGCTTGCATCCTTGGCGCGTTTCGGCTGATGCTGCTATCGCACATGCCCAGGTAGACGGCGTGTTGCGGCTCTTGTCCGATGCATGGCTCATAGGCGAAGTTGGTCTTGATTTTTCCCCGAAGCATGTGCGCACGCGCGATAACCAGCTTGCGGCGTTTCGTGCAATTGCTCAGGCGACGGCCCGTACGCCGCTTTCCGGGTCCGCTCAAGCCGCGTGCTTTGCGGCAGGTGGTGTGCGGGTGCTTTCCATTCACGCTGTTCAGGCGGCAGGCGAAGCACTCGAAATCCTGCAAGAAGCAGGTTGCTTTGATGCGTGTACCTGCATCTTCCACTGGTTTTCAGGGACAAGCGACCAGCTGGTGGCGGCACGCCGTGCGGGATGTTATTTCTCGTTCGGTTCGCGCGCATTGGCAACAAAACGTGGTCGCGCGTATGCGGCTCAGTTGTCCGCCGATCGTGTTTTGCGTGAAAGCGATGCGTTCTTGTTGGACGAGTGGCTGGAAGACCGGCGGGACGCCGTTCCAAATGACTAGCCAGCTGGTTGCGCCCCGCCCGCGTCTACCATGCTGCTCCTGTGTTTTCCCCTTACGTTCGCCGTGTCTGCGCAGTTTTTGGAGTATACTGCATGGTTACGTTTGTAATGAAGGAAAGGAACGCTCGTGAGCGTTATTGAAGAATTGAGCACCTTGCGTGATGAAACGCTTGCAGCAATCGCTGCTGCTGAAAATACCGCTGAATTGGACAAAGTACGCGTTGCCGTTTTGGGTAAGTCGGGCACCCTTACCGGCTACCTGCGCTCCATGGGCAAGCTTCCCAAGGAGGAGCGCGCCGTGGTGGGCAAGACCGTAAACGAGACGCGTGCCATCGTGGAAAGCGCCCTTGAAGAGCGCAAATCCGCGTTGGCTGCCTCCGAGCTTATGGCTGCAATCGATGCCGCCGCCGTTGACGTCACGCTTCCCGGTCGTTCCCAGCAAATGGGTACGCGCCACTTGATCAACAAGATTTCCGATGAGATGTGCGACTTTTTTGCCGGCTTGGGCTACAGCGTTATCTCTGGCCCCGAGGTCGAAACGGACTGGTACAACTTCACGGCGCTGAACGCTCCAGCCGATCATCCCAGCCGCAGTATGCAAGATACGTTCTACGTGAAGGACCGCTCGGGCGACGAATCCGTGGTGCGCGGCGAGTCCGACGTGCTGTTGCGTACGCAGACCTCCGGCTGCCAGGTGCACGCCATGGAGAACCAGGAGCCGCCCATTTACGTGATCGCGCCGGGCAAGGTGTATCGTCGCGACGTGGCAGACCCCAGCCATCTTCCACAGTTTACCCAGATGGAGGGCTTGGTTGTTGACAAGGGCATCACGTTTGGCGACTTGAAGGGCACGCTTGAGCTGTTCTGCAAGCAGATGTTCGGCGAAGAGCGCAAGACGCGTTTCCGCGCGCATTACTTCCCGTTCACCGAGCCGTCTGCCGAAGCGGACGTGAGCTGCGGCATTTGCCACGGCGAAGGCTGCCGCATGTGCAAGGGCACCGGCTGGCTGGAAATTTTGGGCTGCGGCATGGTGGATCCCAACGTGTTGCGCATGTCGGGCATTGACCCCGAAGTCTATTCCGGCTTTGCGTTTGGCGTGGGCGTAGAGCGCGTTGCGTGCTTGAAGTACAACGTGCCTGACCTGCGTATGCTTATCGAAGGCGATATGCGTTTCTTGCGCCAGTTCTAAAAACCGTCGTCAAAAAACCGTTGCCAGCGCTGCGGCTTTTCGGGGGCGCTGGTCAACTTGTATGCGAAAAGAGTATGCGAAGCGGGGGCTTTTATGTCTGAAGAAGTAATTGTTGTCGAAGGTACGGGCGTCCTGAGCGGCACGGTGCGTGTTTCCGGCGCGAAGAATTCCGCGTTGAAGCTCATGGCCGCCGCGTTGCTGGGCCAGGGCAAGTGCGTGCTGCATAATGTTCCGCAGATTTCGGATATAGAGGTCATGAGCGATGTGTTGCGTCGGTTGGGTGCAACGGTTCAGCGCGATGAGCAGGACCCGCACACGTTGATTGTCGATACGGCGGCGGTTACTTCGTATGAAACCCCTTACGATCTTGTTTCCAAAATGCGTGCGAGCATTTCGGTGCTGGGTCCGCTGATTGGACGCTTCGGCCGCGCTCACGTGGCCATGCCGGGCGGCTGCCAGATTGGCGCGCGCAAGATTGACATGCATTTACTGGGCCTGGAGAAGTTGGGCGTTCGTTTCGAGGTGAAGCACGGCGACTTGCAGGCGCAGGCGCCCGATGGCTTGCGCGGTGCGTACATTACGCTTGATTTTCCCAGCGTGGGTGCCACGGAGAACATGCTGATGGCGTCGGTGGTGGCGCAGGGCGAAACCGTTATTGACAACGCTGCGCGTGAGCCGGAAATCGTTGACTTGTGCAATATGCTCAACGCCATGGGCGCGCGCGTTTCGGGCGGTGGCACCTCTACCATCACGGTGGAAGGCGTTTCCCTTAAGGATTTGCATCCGTGTGAGCACACCACGGTGGGCGACCGCATTGAGGCGGGCACGTTCCTTGCTGGTGGCGCGCTTACGGGTGGTCCCGTAACGGTGACGGGTATTGATCCTTCGTTTTTGCGCATGGCCATGGTGAAGTTGGATTCGTTCGGTTGCACGGTAAGTACCACGGAAGACTCCATTACGGTCGCGCGCACCGAGCCGCTGCACTGCACGGATATTCAAACGCTTCCTCATCCGGGTTTCCCGACCGACTTGCAGGCGCAGTTTATGCTGTTGGCAGCGTTGGCTCAGGGTAACTCGGTGATTACAGAAAACGTTTTCGAGAATCGCTTCATGTTTGCGGCCGAGCTCATGCGCATGGGTGCCGATATTACTATCGAGGATCATCATGCTATGGTGTGCGGCGTTCCCGCACTTCAGGGCGCGCCGGTGTCTTCGACCGACTTGCGTGCCGGTGCCGCGCTGGTTTTGGCAGGCATTGTTGCAGAAGGCGAAACAATCGTGCGCGGACTTGAGCATATCGACCGTGGCTACGAGGATTACGTGGGAAAACTTGCATCTTTGGGCGCATCGGTTGCGCG
>CAKTVK010000013.1 GCA_934623455.1 uncultured Eggerthellaceae bacterium
GCTGCTGCGGTAAGTATAGATGCGCAGCAAGAAACAAGCAAGAAACAAGCAAGAAACAAGCAAGAAACAAGCAAGAAGCAAGGGAGCCTATGGTTCGTTCTTCTTCGAAAGATTCCAGTTCAAGTGCGGTTAGCAATGCTGACCGCACTTTGCCTACTATGCACCTGGAAGACCGTGTGTCATCGGTTTCCGGAGTTAGCCCGAAACGCGCGCAAGCCTTGGGCAAGATGAGCGTTTCAACGGTTCGGGATTTGCTTACTTTGTTCCCGCGTCGCTACGTTGACTTGTCGAAAGTCGAAACCATTCGCACCGCAACAATCGGCGAGAGTTGTACGATTCGCGGGCGCATCCATGAAATGAAGTTGAAGCGGCCTAAGCCGAAACTTGCGCTTGTCGAGATTACCCTGGTTGATGAGACGGGTGTTATGATGGTCACGGCGTTTCGTCAGCCATGGCTTATGGATACGCTTTCGCAGGATATGCATATTGCCGTTGCGGGAAAAGTCGAGTTCGATTACGGTTTCAAGCGCATGATAAATCCGTTCATCGAGCCGCTTGATGGGGCGAATGTAAGCGCGAATACAAGCACCGATGGCTTTATCATCCCTGTTCATCCGGCTTGCGCTGAAATTTCGACTGCTTGGATGCGTCGCTTGATCGGAAATGCCCTGGAAGAAGCCGACGGCATGGAGGATTTCATGCCGCTGCCTTTGCGCGAGAAGCATTGCCTGATGTCGCGCCGCAACGCGCTGCGCTCCATTCATTTTCCTCTGACCATGGATGATATGCGGCTTGCGCATAGGCGCTTGGTCTACGAAGAAGTGCTGCTGCTGGAATTGTCGCTCATGCTTGAAGGAGCCCGAGCGGAAGGTGACGCTGCGCATCCATCTGACCAGCATATTCCCATTGCTCACACGACCGATGGTCCAGCGGTGCTCAAGCTTTTCGAAGTGATGCCATTTGCGCTCACGCAAGATCAGATGCAGGCGGTAGGTGAAATTCTGGCAAACATGGCGAAACCAGCTTGCGCGAATCACCTGCTGCTGGGCGATGTGGGCACCGGCAAAACGGCTGTGACCGCGTTTGCGCTTGCGGCGGCAGCCGATTCAGGCAATCAAGCCGTTATGATGGCGCCAACTGAAGTGCTGGCGCGTCAGTATGCACAGAGCTTAGGCAGCTTGTTTGACCAGGTGGGCATTTCGTGGGCGATTCTCACCGGCGCCACATCTGCTTCCAAGCGCGCTGACATTTTGCAGCGCCTTGCAGCAGGGGAGATCCAGGTGCTGTTCGGCACGCATGCGGTCATTGAGCCCGACGTCGTGTTCTCTGCATGCAGTTTGTGCGTTATCGACGAGCAGCAGCGATTCGGTGTTGAGCAACGCGCCCGTTTGCTGGGGAAGGGCTCGGCGCCCGATGCGCTCTACCTTACTGCAACGCCTATTCCGCGCTCGCTTGCATTGGCGCTTTTCGGCAACTTGTCGCTTTCATATTTGCGGCAACGCCCCCACGCAGGCGCGCAGCGCACTACGAAAGTCCTGACCAGGGGCGAGAGCAGCACGGCATACGATGCGGCACGTGAAGCGCTTGAGCGCGGCGAGCAAGTCTATGTGGTGTGCCCACTGGTGGGCTTGACTACCGAAGAGCGCGACACGCGTGCTCAACGCACGAAGGAAGACCAGGAAGACCACTACGAGTTTTCTTGCATCACTATCGAAGGCGAAAGCGATTTCGCGCGTGAGAACATTGCGGCGGCATCCAGCATGGCAAAGCGCCTGCAAGACACCGTTTTCTATGATTTCAACGTGGCGCTTTTGCATGGAAAGCTCTCCAATGCGGAAAAGCAAAAGACCATGGATGATTTCCGGCGCGGTGACGTGCAGGTTCTTGTTGCTACGACCGTCATTGAGGTAGGCGTGGACGTGCCTAACGCTACCGTCATCATTGTGGAAGACGCCGACCGTTTTGGCTTATCTCAGCTGCATCAGTTGCGCGGGCGCGTGGGACGTGGTACTTTGCCTTCCCAGGTTTTTTTGATATCGAACGCGCAAACGCCGGCGGCGCTTGACCGTCTGGGGGCTATGGAGCGCACCGATGACGGTTTTGAGCTGGCAGCTTATGACTTGAGCTTGCGCCGCGAAGGCGACATTTTGGGCAATCGTCAGCACGGTGCGTCGTCGCTGAAGTTGGTGAACGTTATCCGTGATAGTGCGGTAATCGAGGCCGCGCATGCGGATGCGGCGGAGATTCTGCAAGATGATCCACATTTGGAGCACTTGCAGCATCGGGCACTTGCGCGTGAAGTGCGTATGATGCGGGGAAACCGCGAAGTGATGGGAGGCTAGAATATGCGCATAATTGCAGGTGAGTGGAGGGGTGTTCCAATTGCCGCCCCCAATGGCGAAACAACGCGCCCTACCATCGACCGTATTCGGGAATCGCTTATGAGCAGCCTGTATTGTACGCTGAACACGTTCGACGACGTTACGGTGCTCGATGCGTTTGCGGGATCGGGTGCTTTAGGCTTGGAAGCGCTTTCCCGCGGTGCGAAGCAGGCGTGGTTCTACGAGCTTGATCCGCAGTCGGCAGCAACGCTTGAGAGCAATATCAAGAAACTACGCTGCGATGCAATGCGTGCAGTAGTGCGCAAAACCGACGTGCTGGCGCATCCGCCCTTGTCGAGACACGAGCCTTTTGGACTTATCCTTCTTGACCCGCCGTATGCGCTTGATCCCGCGCTTGTTTTTGCGTTTTTGGAAGAACTTGATGCCGCAGGATGTCTAGCTTCCTACGTTACGATTTCCTATGAACATTCACGAGACACCGACCTGGCGCCTTTTTTCGCGCGTTCGCGTGTGAAATGGGATAGTATGCAAACGAAAACGTACGGTGAGATTGCTGTTGATATTTTCGGAAAGGCGGATTAATGAAACGAGCTTTGACGCCCGGCACCTTCGACCCCATTACCAGCGGTCACATTGAAATCATTAGCCGCGCATCGCGTATTTTCGATGAAGTGATTGTTGCGGTTGCCGCTTCTCCCAAGAAGCAGCCTTTGTTTTCGCTTGATGAGCGCGTAGTGTTGGCGCGAGAAGCGCTTAAGGGCATGCCGAACGTTCGCGTGGAGCCATTCTGCGGGCTGCTTGTTGATTTCGCGCGCGAAATGGATGCTCACGTTGCGGTAAAGGGCTTGCGCGCCATTACCGACTTTGAATACGAGTTCCAGCAGACAGCGCTGAACTACCAGCTTGATCCGCACTTGGAGACCATTTTCATCATGTCTTCGCCCGAGTATATGTACCTTTCGTCCTCGGTTGTGCGCGAAATTGCAAGCTTCAAGGGCGATGTTGCGCAATTCGTGCCTTCGTGTGTAAACGATGCGCTGAAGGCAAAATTCGCCTAAAAGCTCTCGTTTCGCACCGTAATTTTTCATAATTTGTAAGCATTACGTGCTGCTTTGCGGTGCGGGGCGGTTAATTTTCCTTTTTTACCCTTCTCGTGGTAAAATCTGAAGGATTATGGATAAGTGGGGGCGCATGCCCTTTTGCTTGATACGAGAAAGGCCCATCATGGATGAATCGAGCGTCCTTGAACTGCTTGAGGATCTTTCCATTCTTTTGGAGGATGCCAAGCCTGTTTTTGGTAAGAACAACTTGCGTCAGGTAGACGTGGGCGAGGCTCTTGATATTATCGATGAGATTCGCGATAGGTTCCCGGGCGAGTTTGCCCAGGCGCGTGCCATTGTGCGCGAGCGCCAGAACTTGCTGGACGATGCCGAGGCGGAAGCAAACCGCATGGTAAGCGATGCTCAGCGTGAAGTCATGACCATTTCCAGCGATACCGAAGTGGTGCGCATTGCGCATCAGCAGGCGGATAAGTTGGTTGCCGATGCGCGTGAGTTCGATTATCAGACGCGTGCAGGTGCACAGGCATACGCCGAAGACGTGTTCAACCATGTTGAGCAAAGCTTGGACACCGTTTTGAATAACGTTCGTCGTTGCCGTGAGCGCATGAACACGCCCACGACGCAGGTTCGATAGTCATGGATACTACGCAAGCCGTACAAGACCAGGGCACGGCGCGCATCCATATTGCCTCCGAGCTGTTCTTACCGGCGGAAAGCGCTCATTTCCAGGGCGAAATAGTTCTTCCCGTTATGAAGTTCGGACCCGATTTGTATACGTTCAACGAGCCTCTTACCTGGGATGTTGACGTAACGAATACCGGTGAGGCGTTGCTTTTGGAAGGTACGTGCGAAGTTTCGGCGGAAACCGCATGCGCCCGTTGCGGCGAGCCAGCCGACGTGCCGCTGTTTGGCGAGATAGAGGGTTATTTCTTCCTGAACGCCGATGAGGTGAGCAAGGAAGATAAGGAAGAGGACGAATTTGACGTTCTTCCCGATGATCATATCATTGATTTGATGCCTCTTATCCAGGCGGCCATTGTTTTGGATGTTCCGATTATTCCGTTGTGCACCGATGATTGCAAGGGCTTGTGCACTACGTGCGGTGCGAACCTGAACGAAGGTCCTTGTGGATGTCAGCATGAAAGCGACGTGAATCCGAACAGCCCGTTTGCGGCGCTACAGGGTCTTGTTATTGAAGAAGAGTGATTTTTGCGTTACACGGAAAATGGCACTTGAACTGATAAAAGGTTTTTGCTAAAATACCGTTTCGCGTGTTTATCAACAGTTATTCGGGGTTCTGCAAAACCTCGGTTTGTTAAAGAAGGAGAATAGGTCATGGCAGTACCTAAGCAACGAACTGGCCGCGCCAGCACTCATACTCGTCGTAGCGCTAACGATCGCATCAGCGCTCCTGCTCGCACCGTTTGCCCTCAGTGCGGCGAAGTGAAGCTTCCGCATCGCGTATGCCCGAGCTGCGGTTTCTATAAGAACCGTGAGGTCATTGAAGCTGAGTAAGCTTTGAGCTAAAGAAACGTCAAGGGCCTTCCTTCTCATTTTGAGGGGGAAGGCTTTTGTTACATACGATGCATAACGAATTTATGACAATGCCGTTGATTCGCGCTTCGCACGTATTCGGTGTGTCAATAAATCTCCTATAATCATCAAATAGTGAAGTCGGCAAACGCTGCTGCGTTCTCTTAGAGAAGGGCAGCTTTTTCCGTCTTGGGACGGTTCGTTTTTAAGGAGAACTCACGTGACAGAATCCATCACCATTGCCGTTGACGCTATGGGCGGCGACAATGCTCCTTCGGTAGTACTCGCAGGTTGTGCGGCAGCACTGGAAAAAGATCCGAACCTGCATGTTATCTTGTGCGGCCCGGCCGATGTTGTTGAGCCGTTCGCTGCGAATCATGATCGTTGCGAAGCCGCGGTGGCAACGGAAGTCATTGGCATGGCGGAACATCCCGCCGAGGCCGTGCGCAAGAAGAAAAATTCATCCATTAGCGTGGCGTGCCGCCTGGTCAAAGAAGGCCGTGCGCAGGGCTTTTATTCCGCAGGTTCTACGGGCGCTTGCCTTGCTGCGGCAACGCTGATTATGGGGCGCATCAAGGGCATTGCGCGTCCTGCGCTTGCTACGGTGATTCCTTCGCCTGTTCGCCCGGTTTTGATGTGCGATGTGGGCGCAAACGCCGATTGCAAGCCTGCGTATCTTGTGCAATTCGCGCAAATGGCATCGGTTTTTGCGGAGTATCTTTTGCACATTGAGAATCCGCGCGTGGCGCTTTTGAGCATTGGCGAAGAGGAAACGAAGGGCTCCGTGTTCATTCAGGAGTGCCACCAGCTGCTCAAGCAGAAAATTCCGAATTTCGCCGGTAACGCCGAAGGCGGCGACATCATGGCGGCGAAATTCGACGTATATGTTTGCGATGGCTTCACGGGCAATGTTTGTCTGAAGACCATCGAAGGCACGGCGAAGCAGCTGTTCAAGGCTATTAAGGGCGTTATGACGAAGAACGCGACAACTAAGCTGGGCTCTTTGGCGCTCCTGAGCGGCTTCAAGGCCCTGAAGGACTCCATTGATCCCGACATGTTTGGCGGAGCTCCGCTTCTGGGCGTGAAGGGTGCCTGCATTATCGGCCACGGTTCCGCGTCTGAGCTGGGCATTCAAAACGGCATTGACGCTTCCGTGCAAGTGGTGCGTTCAGGTTTGATCGAGCGTGTTACGCAGTGGGCTGCCGAGCAAAAAGCGCTCGAAGCGTCCCAAAAGGCAGCGCAGGAAACATCTTCGGAGGCGTCTCATGAGTGATGTCCCCGAGTTATTGAATATCACCAGCGAGCAACGCGAGAAGCTTGATGCCATGCAGGATATCCTGCAGTATCGTTTCAACAGCGAATCGCTGCTGCTGGCTGCTATCACGCATCCTTCCGCTACCGAAGGTCGCTCGGTAAAGTATTCTTACGAGCGCCTGGAGTTTTTAGGCGATAGCATTTTGGGCGCCATTGTTGCCACGTTGGCGTTCCATGAGTATCACGAGATTGACGAGGGCGGCTTGACGCGCATTAAAGTGGCGCTTGTTTCCGGTTCAAGCTTGTCGGATGTTGCTTCGCATCTTGGCTTTGCCGATTGCATTGTGTTTGGCTTGTCGGAAGCGGGCACGGGGCGTCGCGGTCTTCATTCAGCGCTTGAAAACGTGTACGAAGCGACGGTTGCCGCTCTGTATCTTGATGGCGGCTTGGACGCTGCGGTGACGTTTGTGAAGCGTACGCTTATTCCGCGTATGAGCATTGATATGGCGCGCGAGCCGGAAAATCCCAAGAGCGCGCTGCAGGAAAAGCTGCAGGAAGATGGCATCACGCCTACGTATAAGCTTATCGACACGCAGGGTCCGCCGCATGACCGCACGTTTGTCGCACAGGTTTTCGCAGGTGACAAGGGCCTTGCGCAAGGCACGGGCCGCACGAAGAAAGAGGCCGAGAGCCAGGCTGCGCGTACCACGCTTGAGCGTTTGGGCGAGTTTTTCGGACTGGGGTTAACGCCCGAGGAAAAAGCAGAGAAACAGGCTGCTGCTGCAAAAGCGAAAGCGGAAAAGCAAGCCGCCGCCGCGAAGGCGAAAGCAGAGAAACAGGCTGCTGCCGCGAAGGCGAAGGCGGAAAGGCAAGCGCGTAAGCAGGCCAGTTCTTCTACCGATACCACGCAAACCCAAGGGTAGCGCCCATGTACTTGAAGTCGCTTTCGCTTAAGGGTTTCAAATCGTTTGCCGATCGTAGCGTGTTGTCGCTCGAGCCGGGCGTTACGGCCATTGTGGGTCCGAACGGTTCGGGTAAATCGAACATCTCTGATTCCGTTTTGTGGGTCCTGGGCGAGCGAAACGCCAAGAACCTGCGCGGCCAAGTCATGGAAGACGTGATTTTTGCGGGGTCGTCGGCGCGCAAGTCGGTTGGTGTTGCTGAAGTTGATTTGGTGCTGGATAACTCCGATGGGTCGCTTCCCGTGGACTATACGGAAGTTTCGGTTACGCGTCGCATGTATCGTAGCGGCGAAAGCGAATACCTGATCAATGGGTCGGCAGCGCGTCGCATGGATGTTTTGGACATCCTTCACGACTCCGGTTTGGGCACGGGAACATATTCCATTATTTCTCAGGGCAACCTTGATTCTATTCTGCAATCGAAGCCCGAAGATCGTCGTGCGCTCATCGAAGAGGCTGCTGGCGTTTTGAAGCATAAGCAGCGCAAGCTGAAAAGCGAGCGTCGTATTGAGCAAATGGAGCAGCATCTTGAGCGTGTTCAGGATATCGTGAACGAAGTTTCGCGCCAGCTGGGCCCGCTTGAGCGCAAAGCGAAGAAGGCGGCAACGTATCAAGATCTGTCCGCCCAGCTCAATGAGCTCAGCTTGAGCCTTGCCGTTGATGATGTGCGTGTTTTGCAGGGAAAATGGAACGATATTTGTGCGCAAATTGCTTCGTTGGAAGAGCTTTTGGAGCAGCGTCGCGCTGGCATTAGCCAGGCGGAAGCGGAATCCGAGCGCATTCAGGGGCTTATCAGGAATGGAAGCGAGAGCCTAACGGAGCTTGCGCGCCAGCATCGTGCGGTGTCCGAGCAAGTTGAGCGCGTGGATTCCCAAGTTATATTGTTCCAGGAAAAACTGCGCAGCGCTCGTGTTCGCTCAGGCGAGCTGGAAGCGCTTATGGAATCGAACGACCAGCGCGTCAAAATGCTGACCGAAGAGAATCAAGGTTTCGAGCAGGAGCTTTCCGACCTGCAGGAGAAGCTTGCCTCCGCGCATTCAGGCGTGGATGCACTTGAGCGCGAACATTCTGCGGCTGCTTTGCAGCTTTCCGCATTGGAGCGCGATGTGTTCTCGCATCAGAGTTTGCGTCGCGAAGCAGAAAAAGAAGAGCAGACGATTCGCAACAACTACACGCGCACGAAGGAAAAGCTTGACATGGCGCAAAGTCGTGCGAGCTTGTTCGATGAGCGCATGGATGGCTTGCAGGAAGCGTTTGAGCAGGCCACTCAAGCCTATAACGCTTCCTTAGAACAAGGAAGTGCGCTTGATGAGCAGCTTGCAGCGGCAACGCGCGAGCAAGATGAAGCGCGTCTTGCATTCAATCAGGCGAAGGAGTCTGAGAAACAAGCAAAAAGCGCCCACGATGCCGCGATTCGCGAAGAGCGTCAGCTTGCTGCCCAGATGATTGCCCTTGAGCAACTTGAGCGGGAGAGCCTTGCGCAGGCTTCTGCTGCCCGCGCTTGGCTTGAGGACGATCAGCAAAAGCAGCGCCTGGATGTTTCTCCGCTTCTTCATGAAATTAAAGTTGAGCCGGGTTTTGACTTGCTTGTTGAGCGCCTGCTGGATGCGGATGTTTCGGCGCTTTTGGTAAAAGATGGGGCGTCCGCCGCGAATGTGGCGCGCGAGATGGGTAGCAAGAGTCTTTCAGGGTTGGTCACGCTGCTTTTGCGCAACGACAGCGCTCGTTTTGGTGTATCTGCTGTTGACTCCGTGCTTCTTCAAGTGAGCAACCGTGAGCTTCTTATCAATCACGTAACGTCTGCGCCGGCGGCGCAAGAGGCAACGCGTGCGCTGCTGGGCAATGTGGTGGTGTGCAAAGACTTGGCGGATGCGCTTGAACTGCACGGAGTGGCGAAAGCGCCCCTTTGTGCTGCCACCTTGCAGGGCGATATTGTTTTTCCTGATGGACGCGTTGTTCTAGGAAAAACGGCTGAAAACGAGACCGAAGGTGCCCTGGCTCGTTCTCGCAGGCTTGAAGCTTTGCGCGAATCGCACCGCAAGAGCTCCCTTGAGCTTAACGAGTGTGCGCAGGCTGCACAGACGGCTGCCGATGCGGTGAAGAAGCTCCAAGATGCCCTGCTTGAAAAAGGTCAGCAACTTGCGCAGGTGCGCGGCATGGTTTCATCTGCGAAAAACGAGCAAATGCTTGCGAAGAAGCGTCTTGATCAGGCGAAAAACGAACTAGAAAGCGCGCAGCGTCAGCGCAAAGACGTTCAGCGCACAATTGATCAGGCCACACCCCAAGTCCAGGAATTTCAGGAGTTGCTGCAAGCTGCGTCTGAAAAAGCGGCGCAGGAAAAGCTTTTGGTAACGCAGAGCCAAGATGCCGTTGCGCCGGCACGCACAAAAGAAGCGCAGTTAGCTCATGATCTAGCGGATGCCAAGTTGAAAGAAGCCATGCTCTCAGAGCGTGAAGTGTATCTGCGCCGTGTTTTGCAAACGCGCGCGGAAGAGCTTGAAAAGCTTGCGGAGTCGGATAAGAAAGCATGCGCGTCGCTTGCCGTGCAGAAGCGCATCGTGCGTCGTGCGGTGCCGCTTATCGCTACGCTGAACGTGTTGGGCGAGTCGGCGCGCGCTCGTGCTCGCGCGCTTGAGGATGCATCCGAGGAAAAGCAGCATGCGGCGGCTGGAACGCGTCAGCAGGCCGATGAAGCGGCAACGGCGCTGCGCGAAGCGCGTGCGGCTTACGAGCAGGTAAATGAAGAGCTGGGACAAGTGCGCATTGAGAAGGGGCGCCTTGAGATCCAAGTGGAGTCCAGTGTGTCCCTGATTGCGAAAGAATACGATTTGCCGCTTGAACAGGCTCTTGAGCTTCCGTCGCTGGAAGATCGTGGTCAGATTGAGCAAGAAGTGTTCGCTTTGAAGCGCCGTATCACGAACATGGGAAACATCAATCCCGATGCTGCTGCCGAATACGATGAGTTGAAAGTTCGCTACGACTATCTTTCTTCGCAGCTTGCTGACTTGCGTAGTGCACGTACGGCTCTACGCAAGATCAACGATGTTATTGACGAGCGCATGAAAGATGATTTCGCGCGTACGTTTGCGGTTGCAAATGAGAATTTCAAAGTGATTTTCGCCGATCTTTTCCCTGGCGGAACGGCTGAATTGCTGCTTGTTGACCCTCAGGATATGGAGCATACGGGTGTGGAAGTTGTGGCGCAACCGCGCGGCAAGAAGATTTCCAAGATGTCGCTTATGTCCGGCGGCGAGAAATCTCTGGTTGCTTTAGCGCTGCTGTTCGCCGTGTACCGTATTCGTAACACGCCATTCTATATTCTTGACGAAGTGGAGGCGGCGTTAGATGATACTAACTTGCGCCGTTTGATTGCGTATCTCAATAAGCTGCGTGAATCAACCCAGCTCATCATGATTACGCATCAGCGTCGTACTATGGAAATGGCGGACGTTTTGTTCGGCGTGTCCATGCAAGCCGATGGCGTGACGAAAGTTATCAGCCAGCGATTGGAGCACGCGCTTCAATATGCGGAGTAGCCAGATTTGCTGCGATTTGCGCTTGGTTTCGCGCAATCGCAAAATGATAGGAAGGAACAGCGCAAATGGGCTTTTTTGACCGTTTGAGTGAGGGTTTGGAGCGTTCGCGCACAAAGTTCAAAGAGCAGATGAATGTTTTGCTTCAGCGCGGCCCCAAGCTTGACGATGACTTTTGGGACGATTTGGAAGAAGTTCTCATTTTGGCAGATGTGGGCGGCGCTGCTTCCAGCCAGATTGTGGAAAACTTGCGTGACCGCGCCACGCGTTTGGCGCTTCCCGATGCGATGTCGGTTCTTTCCCTTTTGGAAGAGCAAATGGCCGATTTCTTCGTGCAGGACGAAAAGGATATTTTTGGCGCACAACCCGCGGTTATCCTTTTCGTGGGCGTGAACGGATCGGGCAAAACCACTACGGTGGGCAAGCTGGCAAAGCAGGCTACCGAGCAAGGGCGCAGCGTGTTGCTGGGCAGTGCTGATACGTTCCGGGCTGCGGCTATTGAGCAGCTGGAAGTGTGGGCGCGTCGCGCTGACGTGCCCATTTGCATGCGCGAACGTGGCAGTGACCCGGCAAGCGTGTGCTATGACACCATCGAACGCGCCGAACGCGAAGACTCCGATTTAGTCCTTATCGATACGGCGGGCCGCTTGCATACTTCATCGGATCTTATGCGCGAGCTGCAGAAAGTTGTTTCGGTGGTGCGCAAGCGCTCAAAACTGCCTGTTTACACGGTGCTGGTCATTGATTCCACTACGGGTCAAAATGGCCTTTCGCAAGCACGCGAGTTCCATAAGGCACTCACGCTGGACGGTGTTATCATGACCAAGCTTGATGGCACAGCAAAAGGCGGCATTGCATTGGCGGTGTCCCATGAGCTGCATCTTCCTATTTTGAAGATTGGCGTGGGCGAAGGATTGGACGATCTGCGGGAATTCGATGCGAAAGACTTTGTGTCGGCGCTTATTGGGTCGTTTGGAACCGAAACTGACAGCGGGGAAGATAAGTAAGTTCCTGTGTGGTGCGTGCATGCGATGTGTGTGCTGCGCTCCTGCGCGGCCTATGCGCGGCCTAGATGCGATGCAGGGAAACGATACGAGATAAACAACGGGAAGAGAGAAAACGAGCATGCTTGAATCGCTTTCTGATAGACTCCAAGGCGTGTTTGGCCGTCTTAAGGGCAAAGGTCGTCTTACCGAAGAAGATATCAACGATGCCATGCGCGAGATTCGCATGGCCCTTCTAGAGGCCGACGTTAACTTCAGGGTGGTGAAGGGCTTTATTTCGCGCACGAAGCAGCGCTGTTTAGAGGCCGAGGTTCTTGATTCGCTCACACCTGCTCAAAACGTCGTGAAAGTGGTTTTAGACGAGCTCACCGCACTTTTGGGCACGTCTGATAGCCGCCTGGTGCTGGGGAGCCGCATTCCGAATGTCATCATGCTGGTGGGTCTTCAGGGTTCCGGTAAAACAACGGCGGCAGTGAAGCTCGCATATCTTCTGAAGCAGCAAAATCATAATCCCCTGGTTGTGGCGTGCGACGTGTATCGTCCTGCTGCTGCCGACCAGTTGGAAACGCTGGCGGGCGAGATTGGCGTGCGTTGCTACCGTGAGGCATCGACTGATCCCGTTGAGATTGCGCGCCATGGCGTGCAGGACGCTATTGACAGCATGCGCGACGTGGTGATCATCGATACCGCAGGCCGTTTGCATGTTGACGAAGACATGATGGTTGAAGCGCGAAACATCAAGGATGCCGTTAAGCCCGACCAGATTCTTATGGTAGTTGATGCTATGACCGGCCAAGATGTGGTGAACGTTGCCGCATCGTTCGCTGAGCGCGTTGACTTCGATGGTGTGATTATGTCGAAGATGGACGGCGACGCCCGTGGCGGTGGTGCACTGTCAATCCGCGAAGTTACCGGCAAGCCCATCAAGTTCATCTCGCAAGGCGAAAAGCCCGATTCTCTTGAAGTGTTCCACCCTGACCGCATGGCAAAGCGCATTTTGGGTATGGGAGACATGGTTTCCCTTATTGAGAGCGCGGTGAAGCTGCAAGAGGAAAAAGTTGAGGAAGAGCAGGCAAAACGCTTTGCGAAAGCGCAGCTGACGTTTGATGACTTCTTGGATATGAATAAGAAAGTCAAGAAGATGGGCGGTGTATCGAAGCTCATCTCTGCTTTGCCCGGTGGCGATAAGGCCATGGCGAAGGGCGAGGTCGATGAAGACGCGCTTGACAGAATGGCGGTCATTATTGGCTCTATGACGAAAGCAGAACGCCAAAAGCCCAACATCATCAATGGCAGCCGTCGTGCGCGCATTGCGGCGGGAGCGGGCGTTTCAGTGACCGAGGTCAACCAGCTTATCAAGAAGTTCAACGAAACCTGTAAGATGATCAAGAAGATGTCGGCGGCGCAGGCGGCTCAGCAATCCAGGAAGGGCAAGAAAGGCAAGAAACGCCCCGCGCGCGGCGGATTTGGCGCCGGTTCACCGTTGAGCGGTATGAGCGCTTCTGACCTGAAGAAGCTGCAAGATATGTTAGGTGAGTAGTCTTTTCTTCGATTTTGCGGTTTGAACTTGCCAAAAGAAATGTTTCGTAATAGTATATACAATCGCTGTTTTCTAGGGTAATGAGGCCCTGCATATAGATTTAGAGATAAAAAAGGAGTTCATCTTCATGGCTGTTAAGATTCGCCTTGCACGTCACGGTTCCAAGAAGCGTCCGTACTACCGTATTGTTGTTGCAGAAGCTTCTGCTCCCCGCGATGGTCGTTTTATCGATCAGGTTGGTACCTACAATCCTTGCACCGAGCCTGTTGCTGTTTCTGTTGACCTGGCTAAGGTTGACCAATGGATTGCAAATGGTGCTCAGCCCACCGATACCGTTAAGCGTCTGATCGACGGCGTTCGCAAGGAAGCATAAAATGCCTGAGTTGACCGAGAAAATTTCCGGTCTTGTTGAGACGGTTGTTCGTCCCCTTATCGAGTTCGAGGACGATTTCGAGATTTCCGCCTATGAGGAATCGGGGAATACCATCGTCGTTGAGTTGCGCGTGAACGAAGCCGATGCCGGTAAGGTTATCGGTCGCCAGGGTCGCATTATTAAGGCGGTTCGTACGGTTGCGCGCGCAGCTGCTTCTCAAGAAAATGCCCATGTCGAAGTGGAGCTCATTGACTAACAATGAATGCTTGGGTTGACGTTGCCGTTTTGACGGGAACCAAAACGCTTGATGGAAGGCTCGTGGTGCGTTCTGCACCGAGCCTTCCGTTTTTGTTGTCTGAGGGGCAAAAGGTATTTTTTGCCCCGCCCGTAATTGATGTCCCAAGAACCGCAACGGTTGATGAAATCACGGAAGGTGCCGGAGGCGACTACATTGTTCGCTTCAGCTCGGTGCGCGATAAAACGACGGCGGGAAAACTCCTGGATTGTCACGTTCTGCTGAGCAAAGACGATTTAGATGCCACTTCTGCAGCACTTGCCGATAGCTCGTTTATCGATTATGACGTGATTGACGTTGAAATGGGCCATTTGGGCTCGGTAGAAGCCTTAGAGCAGATGCCTGCCCAGTTCTTGCTGCGTGTTGCCGCCGATGACGGCTACACGTTCTCTATTCCTTTTGTGGATGAGTTCATTAGGGAAGTTGACCCCGAGAACAAGGTTGTAAGCGTGGATATCCCTTCGGGACTTCTTGAGTTGTAGGAGGCGCAGCTATGCGTATCGATACGCTTTCCACGTTTCCCGATATGTTCAGCTCGGTTATGGGTGCTTCCATTATGAAGCGTGCCCAAGATAAGGGCTATCTTGATTTTCATGCGCACGATCTGCGCGAATGGACCCATGATCGTCATCGTACAACCGACGATGATCCTTATGGCGGCGGTCAAGGGCTTGTTATGAAGTGCGAGCCTATCTTTGAGGCGTACGACAGCCTTGTTTCTGCTTGCGATGCGGCTCCCTATACCATCCTGCTTTCTCCATGCGGTCGGCCCTTCAACGATGCGTTTGCCACTGAGCTTTCCGAAAAAGAGCGCATCCTGTTCATTTGCGGCCACTATGAAGGCATTGATGAGCGCGTTTACTCTTTAGCCGATGCCACCATTTCCTTGGGCGATTACGTTTTGACCAGCGGTGAGCTTGCTTCTATGGTCATCATCGATGCGTTGGTACGTAAAATCCCCGGCGTGTTAGGCGCGGAAAATGGCGCGCAAGACGAAAGCTTCTACGACAATTTGCTTGAATATCCACAGTACACGCGTCCTGCGAGCTATCGCGGCATGGAAGTTCCTGCCGAGCTCTTATCGGGTAATCATGCGCTGATTGCTTCGTGGCGCCGCAAGCAAAGTCTTGAGCGTACGTTGCGTTTGCGACCCGACTTGCTTGAGGACGCTCCGCTGACTTCCGATGATAGAAGATTTTTGCAATCTTTACTTGAGCAATAATCGCCATCGCTTATAAGCGGTATCATAGGACGTTAGTGATTTTTAGTTGATATGCGACAGGCGCGCAGTGAAAAGAAAGGTTTTGCATGGCCCCTCAGAGCACGTGGGAAAATGAAGTAAACGCATTGCGCGAGAAGCAAACCGCCCCCGTTCCAGAGAAAAAGAAAAGCTCATGGGCGGGCTTTTTTGGCATGCTTATCCTGGTCGTTCTTATTTCGCTTGGCTTGCGTACGTTTGTTTTTCAGCCTTTCGAGATTCCTTCCGGCTCTATGGAAGAAACCATCATGCCTGGTGACATGGTGTTTTCTGAAAAGGTGTCTTATTATTTCAGAACGCCGGAGCAAGGAGAGATTGTCACGTTTAAAGATCCCGATGAGGCGGGTCGTACCCTTATCAAGCGGTGCATTGCCGTTGGTGGTCAAACGGTCGATCTGCAAAACGGCGTTGTGTACGTTGATAATGAGCCGCTGAGCGAGGAATACACGAATGCAAAACCGTCGTACCCCTTGAATTCTGCGCGGGTGTCGTATCCGTATACGGTGCCTGAAGGATACATTTGGGTGATGGGCGATAATCGCGATCACTCCCAAGATTCGCGTTATTTCGGTGCCGTGCCGGTAAGCAGTGTTTCGGGCCGCGCGTTTTTCATGTACTGGCCGCTGAACAGCATCGGGCTTTTGGAGTAGCGTGTCGTGTGCTGCGACGTGTTGCGGTACGCGGTGACATTGATGCCGTTAGTTGTCGCGAGCGTTTGAGCGCTGGTCCTTCTCGCAAGGCGGTTTGCGTTTTGGCGTTGCGGTTGTGCAGCGTTTTTACGATAGGGAACAAACCGATTGCTTCGCCAATCGGATAAAACGAAGAGATAAAAGGAGAGTTATGGCAATCGAAGAAGCGAACGGGCAAGATTCGCAGAAAAATCTTCCCCCGACATTCCAAGACGTCATTATGAACTTGCAGCGTTTCTGGGCCAAGCAGGGTTGCGTGGTGCTGCAGCCTTACGATAACGAGGTGGGCGCCGGCACGTTCCATACGGCAACAACGCTTCGCGCGCTGGGTCCCGATGTGTGGCGCACTGCTTACGTGCAGCCGTGCCGCCGTCCGACCGACGGTCGTTATGGCGAAAACCCGAATCGCATGCAGCATTATTACCAATTTCAGGTGCTGATCAAGCCTTCTCCCGAGCGCTCTCAGGAACTTTACCTGGAAAGCTTGGAAGCCATTGGCATCAATGTTGCGGAGCATGACGTTCGCTTCGTGGAAGACGACTGGGAAAGCCCCACGTTGGGCGCCTGGGGTCTTGGCTGGGAAGTGTGGATCGACGGCATGGAGTGCACGCAGTTCACGTACTTCCAGCAGGTGGGCGGCTTCGAGTGCAGCCCTGTTCCCGTGGAGATTACGTACGGCCTTGAGCGCTTGACGATGTACATTCAGGGCGTGGATTCCGTGTACGATATTATTTGGAGCCGTTCGGATGATGGCACCGTATTCACATACGGCGATGTTTTCCTGGAGAACGAGAAAGAGTTCTCTGCCTATAACTTCGAAGTTGCCGACACCGATCTGCTTTTCGGTGAATTCGACCGTTACGAGGCGGAATGCAACCGCGTTTTGGCGCAGGGTTTGCCGCTGCCGGCCTATGACTACGTGTTGAAGTGCTCCCATGCCTTCAACTTGCTTGACGCGCGCGGCGTTATTTCCGCTACGGAACGCATGGGCTATATTCTGCGTGTGCGCACCATTGCGAAGGCGTGCTGTGCCAGCTACCTGGAGCACGTGGTGGGCCAGGCTCCCGTTGACGCAGATGAAAAGGAGGCGTAAGAACCATGGCGAACAAAACGCTTGCTTTTGAGATTGGCACCGAAGAGCTGCCGGCGTTTGACCTGCATAACGCAACTATTCAGCTTGAAAAACTTGCTCACGAGGCATTTGACGCTGCGGGCATTTCCTATGAGTCTATCGCGGTGCATTCCACGCCGCGCCGCTTGATTCTTATTGCAACGCAGGTCCCCGAGCAAACCGAGGCCTTTGAGGAAGTATTCAAGGGCCCGTCCGCGAAAATCGCGTTCGACGCCGAAGGCAATCCCACGAAAGCCGCTTTGGGCTTTGCGCGCGGCAAGGGCGTTGATGCGGCTGATCTTGAACGTCGCGTAGAAAACGGCGTTGAGTACGTGTACGCTACGAAGAGCACGCCCGCGAAGCGTATTGCCGACTTGCTGCCTGATTTGCTGTTGGGCCTGATTACGGGCCTGTCGTGGCCGCGTCCCCAGCGTTGGGGTACGCTGAGTGACCAGTTCCGCCGCCCGGTGCGTTGGCTTTTGGCCCTGTTGGGCTCCGAAGTGGTGGATGTTCACTTTGCCGGCCTGACGGCGGGCAACACAACGCGCGGGCATCGTTTCTTGGCGCCTGGTCCTTTCGAAGTTGCCACGGCCAATGATCTTCTTCCTGTTTTGGAAAAAGCGTACGTGGTTACGTCCGAGGCGCAGCGCGAAGCAATCATTCGTCAGCAGATCAAAGACATTGAAACAAAAACCGGTCTTGTTGCCGAGCTTCCCGCTAAGGTTATGGCTGAAGTGGTGAACTTGGTTGAGTATCCAACGGCCATGGTGGGAATATTCGACGAGCTGTTCTTGGCGGTTCCGAAAGAGATTATCGTAGACGCCATGCTGGTACATCAGCGTTACTTCCCGCTGTTCACGGCGGACGGCGCGCTGACGAACAAGTTCATTGTGACTTCAAACGGCAATCCGAAGTACGAAGCAAACATCATCGATGGTAATCAGCGCGTTGTTGCGGCGCGTCTGTACGATGCGAAGTTCTTCTACGACGAGGATCTGAAGAAGCCGCTCGAAGCGTATGTTGACGACCTTGAGAACGTTGTTTTCCAAGAATCACTGGGAACAACGCGTGCGAAAGTGTCTCGTATCGAAGCGCTTGCTGGTGTTTTGGCCGCGGCAACGGGCTTGTCCGATTCCGATATCGCGGAAGCAAAGCGTGCCGCGTTCTTGGCAAAAGCCGACTTGGTCACTGGCGCCGTTGTGGAATTCACCAGCGTGCAAGGCATCATGGGTTCCTACTACGCGAAAGCTGCAGGGGAGACCGACCAGGTTGCCCAGGCAATCGCCGATCAATATCGCCCGCGTTTTGCTGGTGATGAGCTGCCTGAATCCGTAGTGGGCATGTGCGTTGCTGCTGGTGACAAGCTTGATACGATTTGCGGCTTGTTTGCGGTTGGCCAGGGTCCCACAGGCTCTTCTGACCCCTTCGCGCTGCGCCGCCAATCTATTGGCATCATTGCCATGCTGCAGGCGGGTTTGAATGTCTCGCTGGCCAATGCTATTGATTTTGCTTTGGATTCTTATCAGAAGCAGGGTATTGCGTTTGATAAGGCTGAAGTGCGTGCTCAGATTATCGAGTTCTTTGTGACGCGTACGAAAGTAAGCTTGAAGGATGGCGGTGCAAGCCCCGATGCTATCGATGCTGTTTTGGCGACGGGTGTGTGCGAGCCGGCTGTTCTGATTGCCCGCGTCCGCGCGCTTGAGACCGCTCGCAAGGAAGCCGCCGATACATTCGACGATCTTGCTATTGCATTCGCGCGTGCGAACAATCTGCGCGATGCCGAGCTTGGCAGCGCGGTTGATGATAGTTTGCTGGGAGACACCGAGCGCACCTTGAACGCTGCTATTTCTGAAGCGGAGCAAAGCGTGAATGAAGCATTGGCTCGCGATGATTACGCTCAGGCGCTGCAACAGCTCGCAGCATTGCGCAAACCCATTGATGCGTTCTTCGAAGACATCATGGTTATGGACGAAAACCTTGATTTGCGCGCGAACCGCCTGAAGTTGCTGAATCGTTTCGTCTCTGTCTTCTCGAGCGTTGCAGATTTCGGTCTTATGGCTAAAGCTTCTAAATAATTAGAGCTGAACTGGGAAAACAATGGCCGTCATGCATTTGTGTGACAGTCATTTTTCTTGCAAATTGACAAAATACCCTATTTTGCGTGATAGACGTACCGGGCTTTTTGCCCCATAGTGAGCACCATCACGTTACGAAAACGCATACCTCGATGAAAGGAACGAACATGCTGGGTTTGCCTAAAGGTTTTGAATGGATCATTATTCTTGTTGTTGCTTTGCTTATCTTCGGACCTAAGAATCTTCCCAAACTTGGCGCAGCTTTCGGTAAGACCGTAAAGAACTTGCGCGAGGGTCTGGGCGACGGTAGCAAGGAAAAGGAAGCTGCCGAAACTGAGGAAGCTGAAGTTGTTGAAGATGCTCCCAAGAAGCGCGTTGTCAAGAAGGTCGTCGAGGTCGAAGAAGAGGAAGGCGACGCGGGCACTGCGCAAAAATAGCGCAACGAGACAAGGGAGTCCGATGAAGTGATCGCGTCTCCCTGTTGCATCCCATTAGTTCTTGAAGCAGGCTCTCTGGCTCGAAATGCCAGGGAGCCTATTTTCTGGCAGGAGTTTCTTTGGTCTGGAATTGATCTAGTACGCCGCCAATCGTGCTGGGGAAGCTCTGAAGAATCGGTTGCGGTTGCAACAAGGCATAAAGGGGATTCCTTGTTGTCTGAACGTTTGCGCGCTAAAACTGCTAACATAATACGGTTACAATAATGCAGCTAGAATCGATCGCAAAAATTCGGGGCGCGCAATCTTGAAAGAAGGAAAGGCATGGCGGCAAAACTCAAGCAGCTCTTCGCGGAAGTTTTTGGGTTCGCCTGCTTTCAGGGGTTTCTTTTCGCGCTGTTTGGCATGGGTACCGAAGAAGTGACGTTTTCCAACGCTGTGGTACTCAACCGTGGCATCCTTCTTATCACACTGCTGTTTGCTGCGGTGATGCTTGGCATTTTGCGCGCGTTGCCAAAAGATGCGCTGCAACGCCTGATGAGCCCTGTGCTCATGTACATCTACGCGTTGCTGCTTATTGGCGCATCGTTTGTCCTGCTTCTTGCCAACGACATGCCGAATCATAATGCTCCCTTTGCCTTGGAAGCTGCTTGCGGTGCCATCCAGGGTGTTGCGATTGCGCCGCTTTTATGCGCTTGGGGGCGGCTTTTAGGCTCGTATTCTCTTGATGATGCCGCCATTGTGGCCATTGCGGGGTCAACGGCGGGTGCTGTGGTGAGCGCGCTTTGCTGTTTTGCTCCTGCCCTTTTGGGATCGTTTGTCATTTACTTGTTGCCACTGGGTGCCGCCTCAACGCTTGAGCTGCGTTTGCGGCAGGTGACTGTGCCGTTTGGTGAAGAACAACCAGAGAGTGCTCCCTCGGCAAAAGCAATCGATCTTTCCGTGCGTATTATGAGCGGTGCGTTCGTGTTTGGCGTAGGGTCGGGTTTTGCTCACTCTTTCATGGGAAACGATGGTCAATCGTACGTCTCGTTCCCGGTTTCTTTGCTTATTTTTGCCATGTTGGGTATTGCTGCGCTGCAGATTTTCTTTCGGCCGGTTTCGCTGCGGGGAAGTAAGGATGCCGATGAACAGGATAATCCCGCGCAGTTCGTCGCGCGGCAAGGCGCTGTGGCGTACGTGTACCGTCTGGCCATTTTAATGATGGTCGCTGGCTTTTTGTTTGCACCGGCGCTTCGGGATTTGACGGTTAATGGGCAATCTATTGTTTTCGCGGGCTTCTTGGGTTTGCTTATGGTGCTGGTTATTGTGTTCTTGGTGAATGCGTTTACCACATCGCGCGATGCCGCCATGGCGTTTTCTGCGGGGTTTGCCATTCTTTTAGGCGGGCAGACGCTCGGTTTGCTCTTGGGCGGTTTGTTCGATGCTTTTGTGGATTTTGAGATATATCGGACCTGGGCATTTGCGGTGGCGGGCTTGCTCGTTATGGTGGCGTTTTTGTTCCTGTTCACCGAAAACGATTTGGGAGAGTTGGGAACGGTTGCCCAGGCTATCGATAGTTTTGACGAGGCGTGCACGCGCTTAGTGCAAGAGCGCGGCCTTTCGAAACGTGAGGCAGAGATTTTGCCGCTTGCCTTGAAGGGGCGCACGTCCGAGCGCATTGCCGAGCAGTTTGTTATCTCGAAAAGCACGGTGGACACGCATTTGCGCCGTATCTATGCGAAATGCGATGTGCACAGCAGACAGGAGCTTATCGACTTGGGTGAGCGCGTGGCAGAACAGATTGCATCGGGGCGTGTGGAATAGCGACTTTGTTTGAGCGACTCCGATTGCGCGGACAGCGGGACGGGCGGGCGCGATGACGAGCCGAAACGCCAAAACGCAGGGAAAGAAAGGTGTTTTACGTGACGAGGATTCCCTATTTAACGCTTGAACCCGAAATTGAACAAGCGATTCGTGCTGATAGGGCGCACGGACGCTTGCATCCGCATCGAACACCCGATGAAGCGGTGCAGCGCCGCGAAGCGAATCCGCATGACGAAGCCACGCTTGCGCGTCCAGCGTTTACGCGCGACATAGAGAAAATCATCAATGTGCCAGCGTATAACCGTTATGCCGATAAGACGCAGGTTTTCTCGTTTGTTGAAGACGACGACATTTGCCGCCGCGGCCTTCATGTTCAGCTGGTGAATCGTGTTGCACAAGGAATCGGGCGCTTGCTGGGGCTGAACACCGATCTTATCGAAGCGATTGCGCTGGGGCACGATGTAGGTCATACGCCGTTCGGTCATGCGGGCGAGCGCTATCTGAGCAAGATTTATCACGGCTATACGGGTCGTTATTTCAATCATAACGTGCATTCCGTGCGCGTCCTTGATAAGTTATATCGCCGCAATATCAGCTTGCAAACACTCAATGGCGCTCTCTGCCACAATGGCGAATTCGCGCAGCAAACGCTTTTTACGGGCTCCATGAACACGTTCGAGCAGCTTGACCAGCTGGTAGAAGCATGCAACTGCAACGAGGAAACCATTTCCACGCTGCGTCCCATGACGTTAGAGGGTTGCGTGGTGCGCGTGAGCGATATGATTGCCTACCTGGGAAAAGATCGTGCCGATGCGGTGCATATGGGCGTTTTGGACTCGTATGATTGCTTTGATTCTCGGGTTATTGGTAAGAAAAACGCTACTATTATCAATAACCTTACCGTGGACATTGTGAATAACAGCTACGGAAAAGATGCTATCTGCATGAGCGAAGACGCCTTCCAAGACATGAAAACCGCCAAGCGTCAAAATTATGAGCTCATCTACCTTAAAGAAGGCATGGTGGGCGATACAAGCAACATTGTTGAGGAAATGTTTTGCGAAATGTACGATCAGCTGCTGGCTGATCTTTTGGCGGGGCGTGAATCTTCGCCGGTGTTTTGCCATCACATTGCAAAGCTTACGGCCCAATCAATGAGCTTCACGCAGACGGAATATGTAAAGGAAGACCCGCACCAGATAATCGTTGATTACATTGCCTCTATGACCGATGGCTATTTCATGGATCTCTATCGATATCTGTTCCCCGAGAAAGAGAAAAGCCTGCTCAGAATGGGGTATTGTTCTGATTTGCCCCCGCGCTGATTGATTGGCGTTAGTCGTTGGTTCCGGTGCGCCAATCGTTGATAGGCACGAAATCCTAAGCGGAGAATCCTTCATCAACAAGCAAGTTGTCGCCATCAGCCGCTTGCGTGGCAAGCTCATCACAGCGTTCGTTTTCGGGGTGTCCCGCGTGGCCCTTCACCCAAACGAACTGCACGTCATGCGGCTCTTTTGCCGCCAGCAAGCGCTTCCATAAATCAACGTTTTTCACGGGCTGCTTGTTCGCGTTTTTCCATCCGCGCTTCAACCATCCGGCAATCCAGTTCTGATTGAACGCGTTGACCAGGTATTGCGAGTCGGAAATGAGCGTCACTTGGCATGGGCGTTTCAGCGCTTCCAGGGCGCAGATGGGCCCCAGCAGTTCCATGCGGTTATTCGTGGTGGTTTGATACCCCGCCGAAAGCTCTTTGACGTGCAGGTTTCCCGCCGAATCGGTGTAATGGAGAACTGCTCCGTAGCCGCCGGGGCCGGGATTTCCGCGCGATGATCCGTCGGTATATATGGTTACTTTCACGTTTGTGCCCTTTCGTCTTGAAGGGTTCTATGATAGCGAAAAATGTGCGCGTCTTGCCGTATAATGACAAACTGGTTGGTTCAAAGCGAACCGATTATTCTATTTCGGACAACGACAGGGGTGAAAACGCGATTATGGCGGAAGGTCGTATAAGCGACGAAGAGATTCAAAAAGTGCGCGAAGCAAGCGACCTGGTGGCACTTATGGGCGAACGTTCGCCGATGCGCCAAAAAGGGCGTGATTTTTGGTGCTGCTGCCCCATCCATAACGAGAAAACCCCTTCCTGCAAAGTGGACCCTTCAACGCAGCTGTGGCACTGTTTTGGGTGCGGGGAAGGTGGCGATATCTTCGGCTTTCTCATGAAGGTCGATGGCATGTCGTTTCCCGAGGCCGTTCAGTTTCTTGCCGATAAAGCGCATATCACGCTGACGCGTTCGGGAAAAGACGATGGGGGAGCCTCGAATTCCAAGAAGGCTCGCTTGAAACAGGTCTGCGCTGCAACCGCTGATTTCTATCATTTCCAGTTGATGCGTGTGAAAAGCGCGCCAACCGATGCCGCCCGCGCGTATTTGGCGGGTCGCAATTTGGGCGGCTCCATCCCGCGCGAGTGGATGCTGGGCTTTGCCCCTGGTTCAGGCACGTTAGTGCGCCATTTGAGCTCGAAGGGCTTCACGCCCGATGAAATGGTGGAAGCAAACGTTGCTTTGCGGGGCGATAACGGACGTGTGCGCGATCGATTCTACAACCGCATCATGTTTCCTATTCGCGATGTGCAGGGGGATTGCATAGCATTTGGCGGGCGCATTATTGGTGATGGCCAGCCGAAGTACCTGAATTCCCAGGAAACGCCGCTGTTCCATAAGTCAACGGTGCTCTACGGCCTTGACAAGGCGAAAACCGCTATGGCTGCCACGGGCGATGCCATTGTGGTGGAGGGCTATACCGACGTCATAGCGCTTCATCGCGCGGGCGTTGACAATGCGGTGGCAACGCTGGGAACGGCGCTGACCAGGCAACATATCCGCACATTATCGCGTCATGCGAAAAACAGGATCATCTACCTTTTCGATGGCGACGAAGCAGGTCAGCGCGCCGCCGATCGCGCGCTGCAATTCATTGACAGCTCCATTACGCCCGAGGCGGGGCGCACGCGCATCGATTTGTGCGCGGTCACGCTTCCGGACAACCTTGATCCGGCGGATTTCGTGGAAAAGCGCGGCGCGCAGGCATTGCGGGAATGCCTTGCTCAGGCAAAGCCGCTTTTGGAATATGGCATTGAACGGCGCTTGAGCAAGCACGACCTTTCCACGGCGGAAGGGCGTTCGCGCGCCTTCACCGATGCGATTGCCGTTTTGGCGCCCATCAAAGATTCCCTTTTGGCAAAAGATTATGCCACGCAGATTGCGGGCCGTACGCGTACGCGCGAGGAAGATGCGTTCGAATGCCTGGAGCATTTGAAAGCGCAGAAATCAAGCGATGAACCCCAGCCTGTGCTGGCTTCTTTGCCGCAGGAGCCCGAAGGCGTGTCGCTTTCCTCGCAGGAGATAAGCCGTCGCAAGTTCGAGCGTAAATTCCTGGTTCTGTGCGCGCAGCATCCTGCTTATGGCTTGAAATGCGCCGAGACGTTAGCTGTCACCCATTGGCATGAGCGTGTTCACGAAGCGCTTGCGACCAGCATCCTTGATACGTTGGCGGCGGACTCTTCCGCATCGGCGGGGACTGTTGTCACGCGCGCAACGGAAAGCGTTCCCATTGCGGGAAGCATCCTCACCGGATCCTTCCGCGATGATGACCAGCAAACAGCATCGGTTGAGGCGTTCGCGCGCTACTTGTGCGAAGAGCTTGCGCTGGGCGATTTGAGTGAGTCGATTGAGGATATGAAAGCGCAGCTGTCCCAGAACAGCCTGTCCGATGAAGAGCGTGACATCATCTTCCAAACGGTTGTGGCACTGCAAAAAGACGTTCAGACACGCAAGAAAGCCATGAAACCGCTGATTTAATGGTGCATTTAGCCGCTTCGCTCCCCATAAAGTAGCAAAGACGGTACAATGAACGGATAACCTCAGGCAGGATAAGATAGGAACAAACATGATGAAGATTGTGGAATGGCCCGATGATGCGTTAAAGCAAGTGTGCCATGACTGCAAAGTGGGCGACAAGTCGCTCAAGCGCATTTCCAAGCAAATGGCGCAGCTTATGTATAAATCGAACGGCGTGGGTATTGCTTCCCCCCAGGTAGGGCTTGATATTCGCCTTATTGTTGTCGATTGCGAAGGCGAAGAATATTATGGCAAGGACCCGCTGGTAATGGTGAATCCCGTGATCGTCGAGCGTAAGGGTGATTTAGTGGAAAGCTCCGAGGGCTGCCTGTCCCTACCGGGCATTTCCGTTGTGATCGAGCGTTCGCCGTGGGTGCGCGTTCGCTATTACGACCTGGACGGCGAGCTGTGGGAGATTGAAGGCGAAGGGCTTCTTGCCATATGCCTTCAGCATGAGATTGACCACTTGGACGGAAAGACCCTTATCGAGGCGGCAACGCCTGAGCGCCGCCTGCAGGCTGTGGCTGATTTGGCTGCTGCACGTGAAGCAGGCGCACGTCCTGGTGAAGTGGGCATTCCGCACGAAGGTGACCGGGAGTAAACCATGCGCGTTGTATTCATGGGAACCCCTGACTTCGCGGCAACCATTCTGCGGCAGATAAACGAGCAGCATCAGGTGGTAGCCGTTTACACGCGCCCCGATGCAATCCGAGGGCGCGGGAATGCGCTGGTGCCTTCTCCGGTGAAAAGCGCCGCGCTTGAGCTGGGGCTTCCTGTTTTTTGCCCGGCAAGCCTGAAAGACGCCGAAGAACAGGAGCGTTTGCGTTCGTTCGAGGCGGATGCCTTGGTTGTTGCGGCGTATGGCGCGCTATTGCCCCGAGCGGTCATTAATGCGGCGCGGTTCGGTGCAATCAACGCGCACGCTTCGCTGCTTTCCCGATGGCGTGGTGCTGCTCCTGTCGAGCGGGCGATTCTTGCCGGTGATGAGCAGGTGGGCGTGTGCGCCATGCGTATCGACGAGAAGCTTGATGCGGGTCCGTATTGCGCGTATCGAAGCGTTCCCATTGAGCATCGTAATACTTCTGAGCTTCTTGATGACCTGGCTTATCTTGGCGCTGAGGCGCTTTTGAGTGCTTTGGAGCAGTTTGATGCGGGCCATGTTTTCTGGGTCGAACAGGACGAAAACGAAGTCACGTATGCAAAGAAAATCGAGAAGGGCGAGCTTGACCTTTGCCTGGACGATACGGCGTTGCAGGCTGATCGCAAGGTAAGAGCGTCAAGCGAGGCGCATCCGTGCAGTTGCGAGGTTGCGGGAAAGCCCGTATCAATTCTTTCGGCGCAGAATTTTGATTCGCTTGACTTTCTGCCCGAGCCGCTTCAAGCGGGACAAGTTGCTTTTGTGCGCAAACGTTTGTTTTTGGGCACGAAAGAAGGAGTATTGGAGATTCTCACGTTAAAGCCCCATGGGAAGAAGGAAATGGACGCGAAGTCCTTCGCCGCGGGCGTGCAGAACATAAAAACAGAACCTAAGCATTGGAGGACCCTTGGAAACTGAGTCTGATGATTTATATCGCGGCTGGCAGCCGGTAGCCAAACCGAAAAAGAAGCGTACGGGTGCAACGCCTGCGCGTCGTTTTGCCGTGGAAACGAACACGATTGTTCGCACGCGCAAAGCATTTGCTCACGAGGTCTTGGAATCGCGTCTGGAGCGCTCGAAGCTTTCCAAGGAAGATACCGCATTTGCGCAGGTCCTTGTTTTGGGCGTTGCGGCAACCTGGGGCACGCTTGACGAAATTATCGATCGCGCTTTGGACAATCCGAAAGACATTGAACCGCTGGTACGTGATGCTCTGCGCATTTCCACGTACGAACTGTTCTTCTTGGGCAAAGAGGAGCACGCGGCTGTGGATCAGGGCGTTGAGCTTTCCAAGTATATTGCGCCGCGCACGGGTGGTTTGGCGAATGCCGTGCTGCGCCGCGTTGTCGAGCTGAAAAAGACGTGGCCATTCGGCGATCCTAAGACCGATATTGCGGCATTGGCTCGTCTGTACGGCTTCCCGCAGTGGCTGGCGGTGCGCCTTATCAAGGATTTAGGTGCGGCCGATGCCGTTGCTCTGATGAAAGCGTCTAACGAGCAAGCACCGCTGTTCATTGCCGTGAATAAAGCGAAAGCAAGCGATCAGGAAATCGTGGCGCTTTTTGCCGATTGCGGTGTTACCGCTCAACCGCAAACCATTGATGGCGTGGAAATCCCAGGTTGCTATTTCATTAGCAACAGCAAGATTCTGCTTGATGGTCGCATTTCGCATGCGCTGGCACAGGGCAAGATTTTAGTGTCCGACGTTGCCGCGCAGCGTGTGGCCATGTTGGCGCTCCCCGAAGAAAAGCCGGCGGCGTTTTTGGAGATTGGCGCAGGTCGTGGTACGAAAACTATCTTGCTGCAGAGCAATGCCCAGCGCAAATACGGTTCCCAAATGAAGCATTACACGCTGGATAACCATGAGTTCAAAGCGCGCGTTTTGCGCGAACGTGCCGAGAAATACGGCATTGAGGTTGCCGATGCGCTCACACTTGATGCTACGGAAATGACTGCGGAAGATTTTCCCGAGACGTTCGATGCCGTGTTCATTGATGCGCCGTGCTCTGGCTTGGGAACGCTTCGTCGTCATCCCGAGATTCGTTGGCGTTTGAACGAGCGGGGTATTGAGAACCTGGCGGCAAAGGGTCTGAAAATGTTGCAGACGGCCGCTGCGTTGGTGAACCCCGGTGGGCGTCTGACGTATTCCACGTGCACGGTAACGAAGCGCGAAAACCAAGAGGTCATTATGGAGTTCTTGAAGTCCGAAGAAGGAGCAGATTTCAAGCTGGAAGCAATCGATGGGCACGCGAGTTTTGCTACAAATGTGAATTCTGGCTCCGCTGACGGACATTTTGCGGTTTGTCTTGTGCGTGAAAAAAATTAGTGGTATTTTTCATAAAGCTCATTTTTTGGATAACAAATAGGAACACGATGAATTCTGTACGAATTAACAACTTAGTCATTATCAACGCGGCAATCGTAGTTGTCGCGTCGTGAGCGTGTTGTTGGATTCTGGTATAGTTTGTCTCGGTTTTTAAGGTAACCCGGATTCCAACATTGGAATCCGGGTTTTTGTTTTGAGCGAGAAGAAACAATCTTTGTTATCAAAAGTAGTGCAGTGGTGGATGTTGGACTGATCGTATGGAAGGAAATAAGATGGAGCCAAACCTCAAAGAAGTTGCTGGAAGAATTCAGGCCCTTCGTGAGGACCTTGATATCACTATGCAAGAAATGGCGGAGGCAACGGGCCGCAGTGTTGCGGAATATGCTGCCCAAGAGTCGGGCGAGCAGGATTTGTCTTTCACGTTCCTGTATAAATGTGCCGCGCGTTTGGGCGTTGATGTGATTGAGTTGCTCACAGGCGAAACCCCGCATTTGAAGGGCTATTGTCTGACGCGCGCTGGTGAGGGTCTTTCTATCAAGCGTCGTGCGGGCTTTGAGTATTTGCACAAAGCGCCGCATTTCCAGAACAAAAGCTGTGAGCCTTTCTGGGTAAACGCACCTTATTTGGAAGAAGAGCAGGACAAGCCCATCCATCTCTCGAAGCACACGGGACAGGAATTTGACTACATTCTTTCAGGTAAGATGCGTTTTGCGTATGAAGACCATATTGAAGAGCTTGAGCCGGGCGATTGCGTGCTTTACGACTCGGGCCGCGGTCATGGCATGATTGCCATTGGCGGCGAGCCGTGCACGTTCTTGGCGCTTGTCATGAAGCCCGAAGAGGATGACATTATCTAGGCGCGTCTTTCGCAAGCCCGCATGTGCTGCTTGTAGCAGCACAAAGGCGATTGGAAACAACAATCAATCAATCAATCAAGCGGGCGCGCCTTATAAATCAATACGTTGCGGCTTATGCGGCAATCTCAATTTTGTCTCCCCTCTATTTTGCAAAGGATTTTCACTTCAATGAGAAACATCAATGAACGATTCGTGAAAGAAACGTATTCCGAGAACGGCCTTTTGACCGATTTCAAGGTAACTGCTCCTGATTCATTCAATTTCGGCTACGATGTTGTCGATGACATCGCCGAAAACGACCCCGATCGTCGCGCTATGGTGTGGTGCAATCCCGAAGGCGAAGAGCATTTCTTCTCTTTTGCCGATATGCGCGAATGGTCGAATAAGACGGCGAATTACTTGGCTGCGCAGGGTATCAAGAAAGGCGATTACGTTTTGGTTATTCTGCGTCGTCACTACCAGTTCTGGTTTGTGGCAACCGCCCTGTGCAAGTTGGGTGCCGTCATGGTTCCTGCCACGTTCATGCTCAAAGAGCACGACTTGGAATATCGCTTGAATGAAGGCCTGATCTCTTCAGTCATCTGCACGGATGCCGGATATATCGCCGACGTGGTAGATGCCGTCATCGATCGCTGCCCCACGGTGAAAACCCGCATTTTGGTCAATGGCGCTGGTGGCGGCCTCACGCCACTCGATGAAAACGGTAAGATGATTATCCCCGAAGGAGCTGCACTGGGAGCGGCACTTTCCGGTCCCGAGAACATCTGCGTTGCCACCACATCGCGCGAAGGTTGGCTTGACTTCAACTCGGGCGTGCACGCGGCAAGTGCCGAATTCGAACGCGTTGAGACCAGCATCAAGGATCCCATGCTCATGTACTTCTCTTCGGGAACGTCGGGCCAGCCCAAGATGGTGCTTCATTCGGGCGAATATGCCGTTGCTCATTTGCTCACAGCAAAGCATTGGCATAACGTGGTGCCTGATGGCCTACATTTCACTATCGCCGATACCGGTTGGGGCAAAGCCGTTTGGGGTAAGTATTATGGGCAATGGCTCATGGAAGCCGCCGTGCTCACGTATGACTACGACCGCTTTGATGCCGATGAGCTTTTGAGCCTTATCCCTCGGTATGGCGTGACCACGCTTTGCTGCCCGCCCACTATGTATCGCATGTTCTCGCAGGTAGACATTGATAAATACGATTTCTCCACGTTGGTGTATTCCACCACGGCGGGTGAAGCGCTTAACCCTGACCTGTTCGATTTCTGGAAAAAACATACCGGTCTGACCATTTACGAAGGCTTCGGTCAAACGGAAACGCCGCTGACCATCGCGAATCTTACGGGTTCTACGCCGCGTCCTGGTTCTATGGGCAAGCCGGTTCCCCAATATAACACGCGCATTCTTGACGAAGACGGCAATTTCTGCAAGGTGGGTCAAACGGGCGAAGTGTGCATCGACGTGTCCCAGGGCGCTCCGGGCATTATGATGGAGTATTACCGCAATCCTGCTAAAACGGCCGAAGCCATCCACGACGGTTGGTATCACACAGGTGATACTGCTTGGTGCGATGAAGATGGCTATTACTGGTACGTGGGCAGAAACGACGACGTTATCAAGTCGAGCGG
>CAKTVK010000014.1 GCA_934623455.1 uncultured Eggerthellaceae bacterium
GAACATGGTCTTATCCGGTGGGAAACCGAAAAATTAGGAGCTTCTTTTACGGCTCTTCTTAGAGATGCCATTCGAATGCGGTTCAACGATGATTGTCTTTGAATCACGATGAGTTATAATATAGATAAATTATTCATATTTATCTGAATATACCTTATTAAATGTAACTTCAGATATGAGAGAAGGTTTATTTAAATATGAGTACGGCTAGTGCGATTGGTCGAAACATTAAGAGCGTCAGAACTGAAAGAGGAATGACGCAGCACGATATCTATGAAGCTACCGGCATTTCTACTTCTCAACTGAGTTCTTACGAAAACGGTAAGCAAATGATCGGTTTGCCAACGCTAGCGAAAATCGCTGTAGCTCTTAACACTTCAATCGATCGCCTGTATTTCGGGGCTCCCAGCGAAGCGTTTCTGAATGAAACCGAAGATTTCGGCGAGACCGTGGTCAACTGTTTCAAGAAGTTGCGCGAGCTTGGGGTTGTCAGCTCCGTAAGTCATCCCATGGGAGGCGGAAGCGATTCCGCCCGCATCGAAAAATGCGGTTACGAATTAGCTCGCATGTTTTCCACACTTAGAGAATTCAACTATCACAAAGATTACTATCCCGACGAAAACATCTTTCTTGAACAACTCTACAAATCTGTTTCGAACGAAATAAACAAACGAGAAGAGTGTCGATGTTCATAATGCCTTGAATTTACATTCTCTACTGGGACAAATTGTCCCAGTAGAGACAATTCAACTCACAGCCGATTGACGCCAGGCCACCTGCATTTATTCTAAACTGATATCTCAGATAGTTTGCTGTGTTAACCTGCTATTTTATATCCGCTATGCAAACAACCTGCGATTTTTGATTGCACTAGCCGCTGGTAGTAAGCCACTTTTTCGGGTCGAAATAGACAGATTTCGGGCTTGAATCAGCGGTTTCCGCGCTTCTTCCGCCAACTGGGACTCAACTGGAACTCAGCACCGGTGAGTTTCGGTTGAGTCCCACAAAAGGAAGCAGCGTTGTCCCAATAGAATGCTGCCGCGTTTGTCTCGCATAAACAAATCGACACCATATAGACGAGACGCAGTATTCGATTTTATCGAGTGGGAATAGCGAAACCAGTCCTAAGCTAATTTGCCCAAACCACACTGCGACGATTGTTTCATTTCGCGCGGTAAATCGTCTTTCTCGATTCAAGTTGTCGAAAAATCGGAGCCGATGCGCAAAATATTCCTGTTCGGGGTAGGTAGGCAAAGCTGCTTCAAAAGAGCCATCCTGCATTGCTTCCTGTGACCTGGGGAAATGCGATGTAAAACGCTGCGTATCCGAGCAAAACGAGCGAAAACGCGATGATTCCGCTCATGCATATGCCCCGAACAGGAATATTTTGCACATTCGCGGCGAAAAAACGACAAGATGGACATGAAGCAAAGAAGTGAGAGGATGGGAGAGCGCGAATAGAGGGTAGAGCGGGACGAGAAAGAGGGCGGCCGCATCGAAACACAAAGCGGCAAGGTGATTCGCACATATCAAAACTGCATACAACCTCAAGCGCACACCAACTAACGCACTACCGCATTGTTTCACGGGAAACAATGCGGTATCTATGACAGATCGGCTGTTTTATTGTCCCGCCCACCAGGGAATACGATAGAATAGGCTCTGTGTGTTCATACGCATATTAATGCGATTCGTGCTCTCGTATGGGAGCTTGAACCGCGCCCATGTACGAGCGCAGGGGTAAATGCCTTTACTACCGCAGCGCCAACCAAACCGACAACAATTACGCGGCTGCGCACCCGCTTAAAACCAGCAGAAAGGCAGCTCTTGCACCGCTTTCGTCACATTGCAGCATTGACTTTCGCCCTGCTGCTCCTTTCCGCTTGCCTGTGCTCTTGCGGCAACGCGAAAGCAGCAGTCGCGGGAAAAGACGGTAGCGGCTACGATATCCCCGACACACGCACAACCGTGTTTGACCAGGCAGCAGCCACCAGCGCGCGCGGCTGCGCAATTGACACAAGCAATGCCGCCGCCGGATACATTTGTGCGCAGGCAACCAGCGCAAGCTCCCTGAAGTTCCAAGTGCTTTGCAATGGCAACAGCTACAACTACGACATGCCCAACGATGGAACGACCGAGGCCTTCCCCTTGAACATGGGAGACGGCACGTACACGCTGCGCGTCATGCAGAAAATCGAAGGCAACAACTACGTTCAGCTGTTCTCGACGCAGGTTGACGTGCAGCTGGACTCTGAATTCGAGCCGTTTTTGACCCCGAGCATCTACTGCGATTTCAGCTCGGAAAGCGATTGCGTGAAAAAAGCACGTGAGCTGGCGGCGAACGCAAAAGACCAGGCCACAGCGGCAGAAGCCATTTATAACTGGATTGTAAACAACATTACCTACGACACCGAAAAAGCGGCTCAAATGCAAAACGCCACGGGATATTTGCCCGATCCTGACGAAACGTTTCATGCGAAAACGGGCATCTGCTTCGACTACGCTTCGCTTGCGGCGGCCATGCTGCGCAGCGTGGGGATTCCCACGAAAATTGTGACAGGATATGTGGCCGATCAATCTATTTATCACGCCTGGAATATGGTGTATATGCAGGACAAATGGGTGAACGTGAGTTTCACGGCGCAGGAAGGGGAATGGACGCGCATCGACACGACGTTCGCCGCTTCGGGGCCGCAAGTTGTGGGCGGAAAAGACGATTACGTGGATAGGTTCACCTACTAGTACGTAGAAAACGATAGAGACGGTATAATAGAAAGTTGACCAGCGCCAAGACAGCAAAGCCAAAGGGCACAAGCAGCCGCCGAAGCGCAAAGAAGAGGAGAAACGCATGAGCCAAAAAATGCTCGAAAGCAGCGCCATCAGCACCTTTTGCGATAGCGTTGCCGCCATGTTCTCTGCGGGCATTCAGGTTGATGAGGCGTTGAGCATCCTAAGTGAAAGCTCCGCCGATAAACAGTTCGTCCATATTTGCGCACAGGCGCACCGCTCGGTTGCCGCCGGCGCATCGCTTTCCGAAGCGCTTGAGCAAACGGGTGCGTTCCCGTCGCACGTGGTGGGTTCTTTAAGCGCAGGCGAAGAATCGGGTCGCGTGGAAGAAGTGCTGCGTGGCCTGGCTCTTTACTATAACGAAGAAGCGCGCTTGTTCGCGAAGGTGCGCCAGTCCATTAGCTATCCGGCCATTCTTTTCTGCATTATGGCGGTGATTATCGCGTTCGCCATTATGGTGGTGCTTCCCGTGTTCGCCGACGTGTACGCAGGTTTTGCCGGCAGCTTGACCGCCGGTTCCTTCAGCTCGCTGAACGTTTCTGTGGTGGTGGGCTGGGTTGCCCTTGCCGTGACCATCGTATGTGCGGTGCTGTGCATTGCCGGCAGCATTTTAGCGCGCAACGAGAACGGCCGCATGCGTCTGATCAGGTTCTTTGAAGGAATGCCCCTTACGCGCAAGGCAATGTATCAGCTGGCACTCAGCCGGTTTACCTCGGCGTTTTCCACGTATCTTTCTGCAGGCACGAACGTCGATGCCGCCATGGAATATTCCATGGCGCTGGTTGAGCACCGCGGACTGCGCACCAAGCTGAAGCAAACATGGCGCTCTATGATTGACCCAAACAACCCGCGAAGCCTGCAACAGGCGATATTCGAGAACAACGTGTTTGGAACAGCGTATTCGCGCATGCTGACCATTGGCGCCGCCAGCGGCAACTTGGTTGAAGTGCTCAGCTCGCTTTCCGACATTTTCTTCGACGATGCCGTGGACCAAATCGACCGCACCATCGATAACATTGAACCCATTATGGCGGCGTTCATGACCATTGCCGTGGGTGCCACGCTCGTTGCCGTAATGTTGCCGCTGATTGGCATCATGGGATCGCTGGGTTAGCGCAAAGGCACGCACATGGCATTGGCAATCTACAAAGAACGAGCGCATGAACAGGCAAAACGTCGCAGATTTCTGCGGGATGTTTTGCCGTGGCTCATTATTGCTGCGCTCATTTTCGGCGTGTTTTGCTTCCGCACCGTGTCTAGCAACATGCGCGAGCAAGGCGTTTTATCCATTCGCACCAGCATTCTGGAAGCCGCCGAGCAATGCTACGCCATCGAGGGCGCCTATCCGCCTTCGCTTGACCACCTGAAAGAGCAATACGGCATTCGCTACAACGAAGACGATTACCTGGTGAATTACAACGTTTTCGCAGCGAATGTCCAGCCCACGGTCACGGTGACGCCGCGATGAACGACGCGATCAGGACATATCAGCCGGAAACCGCACGCCAGGCGCAGCGGCAACAGCGGACACAGGTGGGCATGGCGGCATCGCATGATGGGCGCGCCGACCACATGGGGCAGTATTTCACGTTAGTGCTGTTCGGTGCGTTTGTAGTGTTGTTGCTTTTGGGCCTGTGGATGGGAACGGTCGCGTTTCGTACCATCACCGTCATGCAGGATGCCACCGATGATGCACGTCTGGCGCTTACGTCTCTGCAAAACCGCGTGCGCTCGTTTGACCAGGCAGATTCGTTTGGCACCGCCCAGGGTCCAGAAGGCCCCGCCATTGTGTTCACGTACAAGTTGGAAGCCGGCGACTACGAAACGCGCTTGTACCTGTACCAGGGCGCACTCGTGCAGGAGCTCGCGTTTTCCACCGACCCTTATCTGCCTATGACGGCCACGAAAATCGTTGAAACCTCTACGTTCGCATTCACCTGCGAAGACGGCCTGCTCAGCGTAACGTGTGACCAGGGAACCGTCGATGTTGCGCTGCGCAGCGAAGTTCTGGCCAGCACAAACGCTGGGGAAGGCGCTGCTGGTGCTGGCGCGGGCGAAGCGGGCAACGTCGCGGGGACAGAGGCGGCGAGCGGCGCGAATGCCGCGGACGCCGCAACGTCGAAGGCGGCGGAACCGGCGGACGCAAACGGCAACACAACGGGTGCAAGCGACTCGGCGGCAAAGGGAGGTGCGTAATGGATCCTCGAACTTCTTCGGAACGTACCACTTCCCCGAACAACCTCATCTCGCACTCTTTGCGGCGCAATCGAAAAGGCGCATGGCGCGGAACAGCGCTCATCGTTGAAATCCTGGTCATCTTAGTGGTGGTCGTTGCCTGCTTGACCGTTTTCGTCAAGCTGTTCAGCTACGCGTACACCAGCAATGCTTATGATCAGCATCGCGCGCACGCCATCACGCTTGCAACGAACCAGGCGGAGCGCTTTACAGCGGATACTTCGCCTGCAACAGGCACGTTCACGCAGGACGAAGGGAAATACACGACTACCTGGACGGTCACGGCTGAACCGACCGAGCGCGGAACGCTCTACTCTGCCGTTATCTTGGTTTCCTATGCCGACCAGGAGCTTTACACGCTGAGTACCGCAAGTTACGTGAGCTCGGCGCCTGCAGCAGCGCCAACGGGCACAGCAACCAAGGCAGACGAAACCGCAAGCGAAGACGCCGATAATTCCGACGGCAAGAGCGGCAACGGAGGCAATGGGGACAGTGGCACCACTACCCCGAACAGCATCTCCGCCGTAGAAGCGTCCCCCTTGACAGGAGGTGAGTAGCGTGGCAAAGCACACTCGAAAACTTTCGGGCATCCGCATTGGACCCATTACCATCTTGGTGTTCGTCATTACGCTGTGCATTGCCGTGCTGGCAACGCTTTCGGTTACCACCGCGCGCGCTAACACCGCCTCGACCGAACGGCAAATTTCGTTCACCAACGATGTATACGCGAACGAAACCGCAGCTCAAACCATGCTTTCCCTGGTTGATGCCGCACTGACAGACGGAACAGACGGAGTACGGACGAACTTGAGCGCCATCGAGAAAGAAACGCGAACGGTGGCACGTCCGGGCAGCGCAACAGTAACGCTTTCAGGGAACACGCTCAACGCGCTGTTTGAAACTGATTCCGGACGACAACTTATCGTCGAGCTAAAGCTTTCCGGATCAACGTACGAAATCGTAAAGTGGAAAACCGCCATGAACTGGAAAGAAGAGAACAACGAAAAGCTCTGGGCAGGCTAGCCGGGGTAAGCAGAGCACCAACTCAAGAAAAAAACAAACGGGGCAACCCGAAAACATGCGCAAACGCGCCAGACCGATACAGCGAAGCGACGCAACGCGAACAGGAGAAACGAACATGGAATTGAAGTCATTTTTGCAGCAAATGATCGACATCAAGGCATCCGATGTCTTCATCGTGGCGGGCCTTCCCATTTCCTACCGCTCAAACGGCCGCCAAAGCCGCATGAATGCCAGTCCGCTCACGCCCGAGCAAACGTTGGCGTTCGTGAAAAGCGTGTATGCGCTCGCAGGACGCGATTGGAAGATTTTCGAAGAGAACCTGAACCACGACGATGACTTCTCCTTCGCGTTGCCCGGCGTGGGGCGTTTCCGTGCGAACATCTTCCGCCAGCGTGGCTCGCTTTCGGCGGTGATTCGCATTATCCCGTTTGGCTTGCCCGACCCCCAGGAGTTCAACATTCCCGAAGAAGTGCTGCGCTGCAGCCGCTTCCAAAAAGGATTGGTGCTGGTCACGGGCCCAGCTGGCGCGGGTAAGTCCACCACACTCGCGTGCATCATCGACCGACTGAACCACGAGCGCGTGGGTCACATTATCACCATGGAAGACCCCATTGAGTTCGCGCACAAGCACAATACGTGCATTGTGACGCAGCGCGAGATTCCCACCGATGTGGCAAGTTATGGCGAAGCGCTGCGTTCCGCCCTGCGCGAGGCCCCCGATATCATGCTTTTGGGCGAAATGCGCGATTACGAGACCATCAGCACCGCGATTACGGCCGCGGAAACGGCGCAGCTGCTCCTTTCCACGCTGCACACTACCAGCGCGGCGGGCACCATCGACCGTATCATCGATGTCTTCCCTGCCACCCAGCAGCGCCAAATCCGCTTGCAGCTGGCTTCTTCGCTGCAGGCAATCGTTTCGCAACAGCTTATTCCCGCGCTTGACGGCGGCGTGATTCCCGCGTTCGAAATCATGTTCATTACGCCGGCAATTCGCAACCTGATCCGCGAGGAAAAAACGTACCAGATTGACAGCGCCATTGCATCGGGAAGCAGCCTAGGCATGCGCACCATGGACCAAAGCCTGTTTGACCTGGTAAAACAAGGGAAGGTCAGCAAAGAAACCGCGCTTCAGTACAGCATCCACTACCAGGCGCTGAAGAAGCGTTTCGACGCTGAAGGCATGTAAGCACCCCCGAAGCCACGCGCGAACGCACGCTGCTAGTAAAATCGGGCGGGGAAGGTGAAGCGAAGGCTGCGAAGCTTCTGAGCGAAACCTTCCCGGCCCGATTTACACAGCAAGCAAGCCGGAAGCAAAACCAGGCAAACGCCTCCAAAGCACAAAGAAGGGGGCCGAAGCCCCCTTCCCAGAATCATTATAGCGACATGAAGCGCGCGCGACGAAACGCACCCTACTCCTTCTGCATAAGCAGACCGTAGCCGCCGCCATTGCGGCGATACAGCACGCACGCAACGCCGGAATCGCGATCGGTGTAAGCATAAAAGTCGTGACCCAGCAAGTCGATCTCGATAAGCGCCTCTTCCTGCGTCAGCGGCGGGAACTCGATAATCTTCGTACGGACGATTTCCTCATCGGCAGAAAGCTCGCTCATCAGACCGTCGATATCAAGCTCGGGAGCCTGCGCGGCGTTCTTGCGGGCGGCTTCAGCAGCCTTCGGCTCGGCAACCAAACGACGATCAACAACGCGCGTCTTAAACTTGCGCAGCTGGCGCACAACCTTCGCCGCAGCAACGTCAATAGCGGCGTACATATCCTCTTCGGATTCCTCAACGCGAATAACATGCTGCTTGGCGCGCAACGTCACTTCACACACGGCGCGACGCGGGTTCGAGGGGTTTTTCTCGGTATACAGAACAACCTCGGCATCAAGAGGCTTAATGTCCATAACCTTCATGGATGCGCCGATTTTTTCTTCGGCATATTCGCGCAAAGCGTCCGTTACCGTCATTTTCCTGCCCGTAACTTTAATGCTCATAATGCGCTCCTTTCACTCATGCTTTCTGTTTCCAGAAAAAAGAAAAGCCCGATGCAGCAGTTCTCATCGGCCGTCACGAATAATCGTGCACTCTCGCGTCGGGGAAACTCCTTTCATCAAGCGTACGTATATAGTTTAGCCTTCTTTTCAATAAGCACAACCGAAAAGAAGATAACAGCTTGGAATCAAAGAAGAACTTGGGTGAAGTTTGGGTCACGCAGACTTGCGAAGCTGAATTTGGGGCTCACACACTTTTTGTCCTATAAGCTGAATTTGGGCATAAAAAAACCGCTTGCGCGGTGAGTTTTCAAAAGTGGTGCGCCGTGAGGGATTCGAACCCCCGACGTACTGATTCGTAGTCAGTCCCTCTATCCAGCTGAGGTAACGGCGCATTTCAAACAGCAACGGATATTATACACTGATGAGTTTTTGCGTCAAGCACCTATTTTCGACTTTTTTGAATTTCTTGAAGCAGCGGGCCAGAAGCTAATTCGCAAGCTCTTCCGAACACAGAGGCACGGATCAAACCACGCGAACAGCGCTATTCCATATCGCAATTCCGCGTCGCGGCTCTGCAGCAAGATCCGCAGCAAAATCCACGGCGGCGTCAGCACGCGAAAAGTGCCATCTTTCCTTGTGGGCCCGACTCCATGACCAACGCGCCGCCACCAACGTACAGAGAAGCACCATCGCGGCTTCACGCGGCTTCAATCGTAATTGCGCTTCTTTCGTGCCTGGGGCGCATTCATTCGCCTGCTCTGCGTGCCCTTACGCGCTTGCCGCCTATTGCAGCACATAGCATGAGCCGCCTTGCGTGCCTTTTTGCCCGCAAGAAGCAACTGACGCGCATCTTTACGAATGAGCGCCCCAGATACGATTGTATCCTGCAATAAATTGCTGTCGCGAGAAACGTTATTTCTTAGACGAGCCAATCACGCAGACGGTTGTGCCGCAATCGGGACACTTCCCCTTCGTAATAGGCTTACCATTTTTCGTAACGCTCTCAACAGGGTCAATCATGACTTTCTTCGCCTTGCACTTAACGCAATATCCTTCTTTTGCTGCCATCGTCGTCAACCTTTCTGGTCGGGCGCTCGTGAGCGCAAACATTATTGGAACGGAGACGATTCTCCGTAATCCACTGGTTCAAAAGAGCGAAATCCGTCATATACCTCGTTATATTCCCTTAACGACCTCCACAACGAAATTCGCGTTTTCCGCAAGAATCTCGGGATCAATGTTGTCAGCAACATCGTTTGCTTGCGCATAAAGCGCTGGTTTTGCGCCATCCATGCCCACTAGGTGCATTGCTTGCAGCCCATTGCGAAGTGCTGTGGAAGCAGCGCTTTCCTGCCAAAGGATAGACGTGGTGTCCACCGGCACACCCGACACCTGCGAAGCATGCTTTGCATAGCGTTTCATGCGCGAAGATGCCGCGACAGGCTTCAAAATGCCTTCACGCGCCACGGTGCACAGCGCGCCGGCACCCAAAGAGTCAAGCTCAATCACAATAGCGCCACGCAAGTCAGGGCGATGCGCTTCGATAAACTCTTCCATACCAGCGTGGCAATCGGTTTCGGCGCCCAGCGCCACAAACCACACTTCGGTATCAATGCCGCCCGCGCGGAAGTCTTCGATTCGCTGCTGAACTGCATCCAGCTCGCCTTCGGAAACAGCAGAAACAGGATCCGTTGTGCCACTGTCTTCTTCCGAACCATAGCGATCGGCAATCAGCTGGCACACGCGTGCGTACTCTTCGTTTTCGGCGGCACGAGAATCCTGATGCGGCGCATAATCGCCGCGATCGTCCGCAAATTCGTCATTCTCGCGGTAATCGTCCTCGTACCCATACTGATCGCGCGTATCGTAGTGCTCGTCATCGCGCGTACGTGCGGAACGGCTGCTGCGATTACCCGCAGCTGCGCGATCCGATTTCGAAGCGCCCTTCTCGCTCTTGCCGCCCGGCAGCGAACCGCGCATGCGCGAAGCGGCATCGGCAGCATTGCCGGCCAAGTCAGACAACTTGCTTGAGAACGCGCCGCCCTTCCACGTGCGATCATCGTCATCATCGCCGTTGAAGAACGATGAGAAGTCGTTGTCGTCGTAATCGAAATTATCGTCGTCGTAATCAGCATCATCATACGCAGCAACGCTGTCGAATGCTTTCGTCGAATACGAATCATCGTACACATCATAGTCGTCATCGTATTCGTAATCGTCATCCGAACGATACTCGTCGGCATCGTCGTCGTAGCTATCTTCCTCGCTGTAGCTATCCCAGGTGTCATGGGAGGCAGCGTTATGGGTGCCGTAGCTCGAATCATCGTCGTCACCCCAGCTATGGGCCGGCGCTTGCTCTTCTTTCTTCTTATGACTAAAGAGTTTGTCGAAAATGCCAAAACCGCGCTTTTTCGGCATGTCCACATATTCGGGACCCGCATACGCACCGGTCTCCGTATAGTTTTCTTCGAACGCGGAATCATCAACGTCGTCAACAAAGAGCTCTTCTTCGTCGGCAACGTCCAAGGTCAATGCCTCGGTCACCGGAGCGAAGGAACCCGTAGCACCCGCAACCGGCTCAAATGTTTGCGTTTCGGGAACACGCTCGAACATGCCGGAAAGCGAAGGCAGGCTTGTGCGCAAATCCGCCTGAGACGGAGTTGCGGCATCGATTGACGGAATCATGGTGAGCAGGCTCTTTGCGGCGGTCTCGCCCGACTCTTCCGCTTCTGCCAGCGGCGCGCGCTGCTTTTGAATATCCACCACGGGAAGGGACCCCGTCACACTCAAGTCGGGCAACGTCAACGGCTGACGCGACTGCTCGGACGCAATGGGCTGAGCCACCATGGTATCGCCCGTGCGGGCGCCCACGGCAGCAGCCATGAAGTAGTCCATGGAAATGGGAGCAGGCTCGGCCGGCTGTTGCTCTGCGGCGGGCGCATCAGATGCCTCCACGGAAGGAATGTCCATCAGCGGCGTAAGCGGTTCCGCAGCGGGAACGGAATTTGCACCTGCGGTTGAAGCAGGCTGCACGGTTTCAACTATTTCGGGAAGCGCCGTTGAAGTTGGTGCACCAATGGTTGCATCCACAAACTCCCCTTGCTCCGCGGGAGCCTGGGCGGCCGCAGCGGGCGCGGCAGGCGGTACGGCAGCGAAGTCGGCCGCCAGCGTTGCAGATACGGCTACTCCCTGAGGAGCGGAATACGCTTCCGGCTGCGCGGCAAAAGCGGCTTCTGCGGTTGCGGTAGGCGCAGCAGCGGGTTCGGGCTCGACAACAGCGGCAGTCGCAGCAGGTGCAGAAACAGGCTTCTGACCTGCACGGGCGGCGGCAAAATTCTGCTTGAACTGCTGATCAAGCGACGGCATTTCATCCCTATCCAAGAAAGATGTTTCACGGGAAACATCATCCAAACGCTGCTCGGCAGCTTCAAGCGCCATTGCGAACGTAGAGCGTTTAATCTCGGTAGGAGCAGCATTTGCCGGCTCTTTGCGACGAGCGGCGGCAAGACCTGCGGAAAACCAGCTGGGAACTTCGTTTGCGGGGGCAGGCTCGGGCGCTGCGGCAACCGGCGCTGCGGCTTCCTGCTCGAAAGATCCATCCATCGCACCCATGCCGGCAGCAGCAGCATCTACGATCTCGCCACGCACGGCGTCAACGGCAAATCCGGCAGCCGCACCAGCAGCAACCGCAGCGGGAACAGCCATGGCAGCTACAGCACCCGCGGCGCCCACAACGCCAGCTCCGGCAGCAATACCCGCGGCAGAAGAGCCTTGCGTCTGCGGCTGCACACCCATCGGTACCTGAGATGCATCAAAACCTTGCGAAGCGCCCGGTGCCACAGCAGACTGCGGCTCCCAAGCCGCATCAGGAGTCGCGGCGGTAACGCCGGCGATAGCATCGGCAGCAGCGGCATCAGCAGAGACAGCAAGAGGCGCGCCAAATGCATCAACAGGCGTGCCTTCCTCGTAGATGAGTTGCGCTCCTTCGGGAACAACACCCTGCTCATACGCTTCTTGCGCACCATGAATCACCGGCTGCTCATCAGCAGCGGCCTGCGTAATGCGACGCGCCACTTCCAGCATAACGGCAATGCCCGATGCGCTGCTGTTTGCACCGTCGTTCAAACCCGACGCCTTCTCCATGGCGAAAGAAATCGCGGGCAGCGCGGCGGCCAGGCAAATTACCACCAGCAAGATGGTGGTAATAACGAACGCAACGCCGGTGGAATGCAAGAAAAAGATTGATCTGATCAGCAAGAATACGGGCAGAACAACCATGCCGATGCGTGCGGCTTTTGCAAGCACGGGCATGGCTGCTAAAAACGGAGGATTGAGCTCGGGGCGCACGGAGCCACTATCGGTGCGTGCCACCAGAACAACTTTGCGGCGGCGGCCCTTCCCTTCTTGAGCCGAAGGGGGCACGTAGCGGGCCACAACATTTTGGCTGATGCCCTTATCAAGAAACTTCGAAAGAATCGGCTTGCCCAGCTCTTCCGACATGAAAAACACGGCGCAAATAAAGGATACAATCACGGCAGGCAGAGCGATGACCGGTACAAACAGCGAAACTAACGCAAGAACTACCGCCAGCGCGGAACAGAGCAGACGCGTTTTCTTATGCGACACCGACCCTTGGAATTCTTCGATTTCCGCAGGAAGTCCCAGCTCTTCGAACTCACGCGCAATATACAGGGCGGCTTGCTGCTCTTCCTCGGTGGCAACAGGACGCGGCCCAATTTCAGAAGCCAAATGCTCGACGGTTTTTATCATTTCAGCCATAAGTGACCTTTCGCATGCGTAAAAGCCCAGTTGTTTGGGTATATTCTAATTAATTATACACTGATAATCCCAGCGAGGCATGGTTAAGAGGAAGTCGAACGAAGATATTCACGAAGCTCGGTATCAAGAGAAGCCGCTTCGGTCAATAATTCGCTGTATTGGCCCTTGAATTCGTCCACTTTTTCGAAGAAGGGGTCGGTTGCAAGTGTCGTTATATCAGAGGTAAACGAATTCGCTTGCGAAACAGCCCTGCTATCGCAGCTGTTGTATTCATCGCTTTCCGTGGTAGCCAAATCAACGTCTTCTGCTTCGATTGCTTCGCAGGCCGCAATCAAGTGGTCAAGTGCTTCAATACGTATCTCAATATACGAAATATAATCAGATAATGCCAGTTCAGGGTACTGTTTCTTCAAGCTTGTCAGTTCGGTTTTAGCTTGCTTGAACTCCGAACGTGCCGTTTCAGCGCCCGTTTTCGTTTGCGTGATGGAATCAGAATCAAGCGCCGAGAACGCGGAAACAAGCTGACGCACGCTGGCATCGGCTGCAAGCAAGTTATCCCAAGCATCGCTTAATTCGTTGCATTGCTGGTCAACGGCAAGTGCCTGCTCGATCATCGAAGAGCCCAACGTGAGCATAGAACGGCGTGCCTCGATGGCTGCCAACGTATTCTGAGCTGCCTGAACGTCTTTTTCATCGGTAAGCGAAGATTGCACGCGCTTCACCAGCGTTTCGGCGTTGCTCAAATGCTGACGCGCCGTGGGAAGTTTTTCCTGCACGGTTTTCATTGCGGCAAGCGATTCGTCGCTCAACATGTCCAAGAACGAGGCATCCATTTCCGAAAGAATTTCATCGGCTTCAACAACTTCCGAAAGAGAAGACGTCAAAACCTGCTGGTAGGACTGGTTGAGCAGATAGCCCTCGTAATAGCCACGCGCCAGGGAGTATACGCCCACGGCCGCTGCCGCTATAATCAAGCACGCAAGACCTACCACGCCCACACGGCGCGTGGTGCGGGCGCGCTGCTGCCTCTTTTCGGGAGAAGCCGCATGAGCTGCGGAGATATCAGTGGCATGTGCCTTGCTACGGCGGGGGGCGGTTGCCGAGCCAACAGCGGATCCCGTGAAATCTTCCGTAAAACCACTGGTAACGGTTCCGCCGGAAATGGCATTGCTGCCCAACGAGACCGTGCCCGTAGGATCGTGCTCAACGGCAGCAGATGCAAATTCACCCGATGACAAGGGCAAACCTTCTTCACGTTTAGGCGCGCCCTTTATTTTTTTCTTTCCCGGAAGAGAGAAAAGCGCAACTTTGCCCAACGGGTTTCCGTGTTTGGGCTGATTCGCCGCATCTTGGCGCTGCTTTTTCGCATCCAAAACGCTAAACGAAATCTCGTTCGACGTACCCACCGTGTTGTTTTTCACATGCAAACTATGCATGCCAAACTTGCGTGCCGTCATGGACGTTATCCCTGGTTCTTCCGAATGTCAGCAACAATTTCCGCGCAAGTCATGATTTTGACGTTTTTGCTGGGCATTGAGCGCAGGAACGTCTTTCCATATCCCTTGGAAAGCAGGCGATGGTCGGCAAGAATAAGAATTCCCTGGTCGGTGTTGGTGCGAATCAAGCGCCCTGCTGCCTGCTTCATCTCAATCACAGCAGCCGGCAACACGTAATGGCGCCACGCATCGGCATCGCGCGAACTGCGCTCGCACGACAGCGGGTCGGTTGGCTTCGCAAACGGCAATTTCGGCACAATCACACCGCGCAGCGTGGAACCCGGCGCATCAAAGCCTTCCCAGAAACTCTTCAGCGCAAAAAGCGAGAGCTGCTTATTCGACAGGAATTCATCGCGCAGACCCTTAACGGAAACGCCCCATTTTTGGCACACTAGGCGCAAATCCGCTTCTTTGAGCTGGGGATTTACCGCCTCATAGCAAGCATCCATCTCACGACGATTCGTAAAAAGCGTAAGCATTGACCCCTTTTGTGCCAAATGAGCTGCAACAAGCAGTTTTTGCAAATGCGCAAGGTAGCTCCGTTCGGCGGGGTCGGGCATATCACTGGGCACGTAAATGGTCATGTTGTTGTCAAAATCAAAGCTGGAATCAAGCCTAAGCGTAGCGGCCTGGGAATTCTCGCTTTGGTTGAGACCCATGGCATTCTCGAACGCCTCAAAACTCTCGCCAATGGCAACGGTCGCCGAAGCGTACACAACGGAATGCGTGCGCTGGTACAGCGAATCTTCCAACATGAAGCCCATGTTCAGCGGCAACGCTTCAATGCGGTCAACGAAGCGGTCTTTCTTGTGAGAAATCGTAGCGGAATACGCATAGAGCTCAGAAGGTTTCGAGAACACGGTCTCGCACACATCAAGCACTTCGCGCAACGAAAGCGCAATAACGGCAATTTCTCGCTGAAGAGCCGCGGCGGACGTATCTTCCTCAAGATAGACAACAAGCTCCTGGCATGCAGAAATAAGTTTTTCAGAAGCGTTTTGCACCGCTAAGGCACGTGCACTCAACTCCGTGAAACGCTGACCCTTACGCACTTCATCGTTGATCCACAAATCAACGAATTCGTAGTTCTTATTGCGCGCGGTATCGTAATACAGCAGTTCCTTGACCCGAGGAACGTAGTCTTTTACCGCTTCATTGAATTCTTTGCCCGCAGAAAGCGCTTTTCCTGTCAGGGCATAGAGCAGATTTTCCTGGCTTTCATCTTTCGTGGCGGCGGCGCGGCGCTGCACGCGCGCGAAAATATTGCGACTGTCGTCAGACGCCACTTTATGAGCGATATTGACCAGCTCTTCCGATGAAAGCTTGCTGGAGAACGCCTTGCGCGCTTCTTGTTCTGCTCCATGGGCCTCATCAACCACCCAATAGCGAATCGGCGGCAGCAGGCCGCCATCGGCTGCAAGATCGCAGAAAAGCAGGCTGTGATTCGTTACCACGATATCTGCCGCTGCCGCCTTGCGACGAGAACCGTGCACAAAACAGCTCGCCCCGTAATACGGGCACTTGCGACGCAGACACTCTTGGCTTCCGCACGTAATGGACCAGCGCGGAAGCAGGCGATAGTCAATCTTCAGCGTGTCAATGTCGCTGTATTCCGACTGCTCGATGAAAGAGAGAAGCGCTGCAACCGCAACGGCGCAGGTCATTTGCTTGTCGCCCAGCATGCGATCAAACTGGTGCTCGGCCACCAAATGCTCAATTTTGCGCAAGCAGGGGTAATGCGAAAATCCCTTCAAGGCAGCATACGTAAGACCGCCCAACGCTTTGTCTAGCAAGGGAAGCTCGTGATAAATCAGCTGGTCAAGCAACGCATTTGTTTTCGTTGCAACGCCAACCGTTATGTTGTTTTTCTTCGCCAAAAGCGCCGCCGGAAGCAAATATGCCATAGATTTGCCAACGCCGGTACCAGCCTCCACAACCAGATTCTCCGATTGCTCGAACGCCTTTCCTACCGCGCATGACATCTGGCATTGCTCGTCGCGACGTTCAAACTGCTGATAAAGGCCGCCAACAAGACCGCCTTCGCTGAATGCTGCTGCAATTTCCTCTTGCGAAGGCGCTTTGATGCCCACCAGCGGATCATCGGCCAGTGTCTCGGCATCGGCACGCGATTTCAAATCGCAGGCGCTAATCGCTTCCCTACGCGTACCACGCAGCGAGAAATGAGGAACCGTTTCGCCTTGCGCGGCAGCAGCTTTTTCGTTCTGCTGGTTGAAATAATCGAACACAACCTGGGTCGGCCACTCTTCGGGAGTCGCAAAACCCGCAATCAGTGCAACAAGGGGTGCGGGCATGGATGCAATAGCCGCCAACAGCACCGGAAGCACTGCACAAGTTGCTTCCACATCGGCATCGGCGCGATGCGTAGAAAGGGGCAGGTCGAAAGCGCGCACCAGGTCAAGCAGGCGATGCGACTTCAAGCGCGGCAAGCCAATGCGTGCCAGGTCAAGCGAATCCACCCAGGTGTTTTCCAGAAGAGGGTACCCGGCCGGATGTTTCGTAGTAAAGGTGCGGTCAAAATCGGCATTGTGAGCCACGCAAATGGCATTGCCCACGAATTCAACCAGCTGCTCCAGCGCTTCATTCGGCGTAGGCGCACCGGCGATATCTTCCTGGGAAATATGCGTCAAGTGGACAATTTCTTCAGGAATCTCCTTGCCTGGATCAACAAACGTGTTGAACCACGCAACAATCTTGCCGCCCTCAACGCGCGCGGCGGCAATCTGAATCAAATCATCGTGGTTGTACGATAAACCGGTGGTTTCCGTATCGATAACCACCACGTTATTGCTGAATATACCAAAATCGGCCGCTTGCGCAGCCTCTTTCAATGCTCCATAGCGCCTGCAGACACTCTCAGGAGTGCCGTCGCAGATAAATTCTTGCAGGGAAGCGCTTATTCCCGTAATGTGTCTTTCCATAGTGAGAAGCGTACCATCTCTTACTCTTTCATACAAACCATTACCCCGAAAAACCACGGTATCAGGAGTTTTTCATGCTTAACGATTTTTGCTACAGCACTTACGCACGTTTTGAGACGGAATCGCGCGCGCAAGGCGCAGCGCTTATGGGCGGCGACCACATTATTGGAGACATTTACACCCTTGAACCCGAATTGCAGGAAGATCGTTCGTATCGCATTTGGTTGGTTAATCGTTTTGGCGCGAAAGTTGCCTTCCTTGCTGCCAACGAAGAGCATCGAATCCTTTCTTTACAGGCACGCGAATGGACCCTGCGCGCGCTTTTATCGTTTGTTGCTTTAGGACAAGATCCCATCGGTTATTGGGGCGAAGTCGTTTTGCTCTGCAACGACCCCCATTACGACCAGGAGTTCAACGCATTTGCCCTCAATCTGCGCGAACTCATGGCTCAGGGCATTCGACCCGCTGTGGATTTCACCGAACAGGCCGCTCGTCAGATCATTGAATCCAAGGGAACATGGCTTCCTTCCGACCGCGTGGGGTCGCCACGCATCGGAAAAGATTCCACTTTGGTGAAAACGCACCGTTCTGCATCGGAAAAGCTTATCGAGGCAGGACGTCAAAAAAACAAGGGCTGTTACGCCACCACGATCATCATTTGGATTGTTGTCACCGTTGCTTTGATTGCAGGCGTTGCCAAACTGCTCGGTTTATTCTAGCGGCTTTCTACTTTTCTTCCTGCAGAGCCTTTGCTTGGCGAACTTCCAAATTGTCACAGCAGTTCTCAAACGCTAAGTCAATCAAGCGTTTGACAAGTTGCGCGAAGGAATATCCTTTTGCGCGGGCGGCATCGGGCAAAAGCGACGTTTCCGTCATGCCGGGAATGGTATTCGTTTCAAGAATCCATGCCTCACCCTGGTCGTCAACAATGAAATCAGAACGGGAAACGCCCGCGCATCCCAATGCTTTATGAGCGGCAATGGCCATACCCTGCAATTTCGCGGAAAGCTCATCGGGGATTGGCGCGGGACATAAATGCTGAGAACCGCCGGGTGCGTATTTCGCTTCGTAATCGTAATACGCGGACTGAGGAATAATCTGGATAACGGGCAGCGGCTCAATCTCATTGTTTCCAATAACGGCAACGGTAAATTCGCCGCCTGAAACATATTGCTCGATGAGCGCTTCCTGACTGAAACTCAACGCTTGCACAACGGCATCAAGAATAGCCTCTTTCCCATCAACAATGTAAACGCCGTTACTGCTGCCTTCCGAGCAAGCTTTTACTACACAATGTGATCCGATTTTCGCTAAAACTTCGTTTATATCAACGTCTTCAAGGCGCGTATAAGATAAAGAGCCAGGTGTTTGAATACCTGCAGCCTCGTACACCATCTTCGATTTTGCTTTATTAATAGCAAGAGCGCTCGCCGCAACACCCGACCCAATATAGGGAATGCCCAGAATCTCCAGCATCCCTTGAATGGTACCGTCTTCGCCGCCTTCGCCATGAAGAGCAAGGAATGCAACATCAAAATGTCCGCTTACCAACGCGATAAGATCCTCTTTGACAGAAGGATCGAGCATAGTGACGTGAAAGCCGGCCTCAAGCAGTGCGGTCTGAGCTCCCTTGCCCGAAACAAGCGATACCGCTCGCTCGCCACTGGTGCCGCCGCAAAGCAGCGCAACATTGCATTCGGAAGGGTTTGTGTATGCAGCCATGTAAGGCGCTCCTTATTTCGAAATATTGTGAAATTCGTCGAGAAATGCCGTATATCAAGCCGTTCTCTTGAAACAGTGTTCCAAGTATAGCAAAGAGTCTTCTATAATGCCGATTATGAAAACAAGCATTTACACTCTTTCACGTAATCGACTTCTTAATTTGGTAAAAGAAGCCGGGCAACTTGCATTCCGCGGAAAACAGCTCTACGAATGGCTCTATGTTCACTATGTTGATTCATTCAACGAAATGAGCAATCTTCCAAAAACGCTGCGGCAAAAGCTCGAAGCAGATTATTCCCTTACCAAACCACGCGTGTTTCATAAGGCTGTTTCCTTTGATGGAACCAGAAAATATGTCTTTCAGCTGGAAGATGGCGCGCTCATCGAATCGGTTGGTATACCATCCGGAAAAAACAACGAACGTTTGACAGTTTGCTTTTCGACCCAAGTTGGCTGCGCTATGCAATGCCAGTTTTGCGCCACCGCAAAGGAAGGATTCACGCGTAATTTATCTATTGGCGAAATCGTGAGTCAAATTCTTTTAGTCCAAGAGGATTTCCAACAGCGTGTCTCTAACATTGTGGGCATGGGACAAGGCGAACCGTTTGCGAACTACGATAACGTGCTGGAAGCGATTCGCATTTTGAACGATCCCAAGGGAATTGCCATTGGCGCGCGTCATATAACAATCTCAACTTGCGGTCTATTCCCCGGCATCGAGCGATTCTCGCAAGAACCGGAGCAATTCACGCTGGCTATTTCACTCCATGCCGCGCTTCAGAGCAAACGTGACAAATTGATGCCGCGCGTTGCGAATATGCCGCTTTCCGGATTGAAAGAAACGTTGCAGCACTATACCACGGCTACAAATCGCCGCGTAACACTCGAGTATTTACTCATTAAAGGGGTGAATGACAGCGAAGAGGACTTGAAAGCGCTCGCCCGTTTCTGCACGGATCTTCTTTGCCATGTTAATTTGCTACCTTTGAACGACATTGACGATTCTCCCTGGAAGCCATCTGACCAATCGGTTGCAAATCATTGGATTTCAACGCTTATGGGCAAGGGGATTGAAACAAGCATGCGTCAGTCGCGTGGATCCGATATTGATGCAGCATGCGGACAGCTGAAAAACTCCCTTCGCAAGAAATAAGAAGCTGATGGTCCTTGCTCCGAACGACAAGACGAAGGCATAAATGCTAACACCGCAGGATGTAAAGCTTTGAATCAAAATTCCGCCATGAAACAGAGCATTAAAAAAGAGTGTTTCACGTGAAACACTCTTTTTCTTACCATTTTAAACCGACGTTTTACTGTTCCTCGCTTGATTCGCTTCCATTTGCAAACATCGCAGTAAACAAACGCTGCAAATCATCTTCATCCTTGAATTCAATCTCAATTCGATTGCGCCCTTGGGAAGTCTTGACTTTAACCGTCGTATTCAGACGATCGTGAAGGCTACGAGCAACTTTCTTATACGTCTTCGGAACAGCGTTCTGCGCAGACGGTGCCTTCTTCTTAGGATCAAGCGACATCAAGCGTGCAAGGTTTTCTGCTTCACGCACAGAAAGCTTAGATTCAAGAAGCTTTTGCGTAAGCTTCATGCGTCCTTCAGGTGTTGGGATAGAAAGAATCGCGCGGGCGTGACCAGCGGTGATTTTTTCTTCATATAGCAATTTCTGCGCCTCTTCGGGCAAATCCAACAAGCGAACTGCATTAGCAACGGTAGAGCGTCCCTTGGAAACCATCTGAGCAACCTGAGATTGATTCAGATTCTTCTTGTCCATAAGACGACGATACGCGTACGCTTCTTCTATAGGATTCAAATCAGAGCGCTGAATGTTCTCAATAAGGGCAAGCTCAAGCGTCTCTTCGTCGTTCGCTTCTTTAATACGGACGGGGACTTCCGTTAAACCAGCCAACTTAGATGCGCGATAACGGCGTTCGCCTGCGATGATTTCATATTTACCATCTTTAGGGCGCACTAGAATAGGCTGAAGCAAGCCATCTTTTTTAATTGACGAGGCAAGTTCTTCAAGCTCTTCTTTCTTAAAATTGATACGAGGCTGATTTTCATTCGGCTCAATCAAATTCAAAGAAAGCATGTCAGGAAGTTTTTTCTCTTGCACTTCCTCAATAACCTTTTCTGGCTCAGAAACAAGAACGGTTTGTGGCGCAGGAGTAACCATTTTCTGTTCAACACGCACCGTGTTATCGATGATTTCTCCCGTTGAAGCGTTAATACGCCCCATAGAAATACGTTCACGCGGCGGATTTTGCGCCGGTTGCTGTTGAGCGGAAATGGAGGGATTCATTTGAGCTGGTGCAGCCTGATGCTGCGACTGCGACTGTGGTTGCGCAGCAGATTCCTCATAAGAGCCTCCGAGTAACGATCCAAGACCGCGACCGAGTGCATTCTTAGCCACGAGCTATCACCTCTTTCGCAAGATCAACGTATGACTGCGCGCCCTTGCCCGTTGGATCGTATTGCGTAATAGGCAAACCAAAACTAGGAGCCTCGGACAACTTCACCGTACGAGGAATCATAGAATTAAATACAATACGACCAAAATACGACCGAACTTCCTCAGCGACTTGCTTTGAAAGCGTGGTACGTCCGTCATACATCGTCAAAAGCACACCATAAATATCCAAAGCAGGATTAAGGCGAGTTTTGACACGTTTCATTGAATCAAGAAGTTTTGTCACACCTTCCAATGCGTAGAATTCACACTGAATAGGAATAAGAAGCTTATCCGCGGCAACAAGAGCGTTCACGGTAAGCAAACCCAAAGAAGGAGGACAATCAACAAAGATAAAATCATAACGCCCGCGCAAGCGTCCCAAAGCATCTTTAAGTCTATTCTCGCGCGCCATCTCGGTTACTAATTCAACCTCGGCACCTGCCAAATTGATAGTAGCAGGAAGAACATCGAGCCCTTGGCATACATCGGGAATAATCGCTTGCTCAACAGGAACATCATTAATCAAGACATCGTAAACACAGTTTTTAACCAGATTCTTTTCAATCCCAAGACCACTTGAAGCATTACCCTGCGGATCAAGGTCAACAAGAAGCACTTGCCTTCCAAGCTCGCCAAGAGCAGCAGACAAGTTGATAGCAGTCGTTGATTTTCCAACGCCGCCTTTCTGATTGATAATTGCAATGATCTTTGTCTGCCCGATTACATGAGTAACAGGTGCTTTCTCAGCATAGGATTTCAACTGCGGATGAGCTACTTCGGGTTCTGCAGTTTGTTGGCTTCGTGGGGCACGCTCAACAACCTCTGGTTCATTCCTATACGACGAAGGAGCAGATTGCACTTTCTCAAAAGAAGTGCCTTGCGCGACTTCACTCACCGCTCTTTCCTGCTGTGTCGTATCCTCATGTTGATTATTGATAGTCCCTGCTGCATTTTTTTCACGTCTCAGACCATCGAAAAAACCCACACGAGCCTCCTCTCGTTAAAAAACACGTATCTATTGGTATTGTTGAAAGTATATGATTTCAATATCATAGCTTCAACCTGTTTCACGTGAAACACTAAACACAAACCAGTATCCAGAAAAAAAGTCAACGACAACCTTTGAAGGAATCTTTATTCAAATATCGCAATTAACCTTCATCAATCTTTGATGTTTCACGTGAAACATCAAAAACAAGAATACAAAACTACAAAGGATTTCTTTGTGCCATACCGTTTCTGCGCGGCAATTTAATAGAAGCATTTTTGAATTTCTCAAAAACAAGAATACGACGAAACGTCTCGTTGTCGGAAAGATAAAACCCGCGGTCGGAAATAAGACGAAGACCTAATTTCTGTTCAAGCGAACAAGCATGAGCAAGTTCTTCCTCTTCGATACGTGATTTATAACAGATGAATTGTCCCCCCACTTTCAACAGCGGAGAACCTAATTCAAGAAGAGAGCCTAATTGAGAGAGTGCACGAGCAGACAGAACTGAAAACTTCCCTTTCTTCTGAAGAGCCAACTCTTCAGCGCGTCCCGGAAACACCGTAACATTCGATAAACCAAGCTCTTGGGCAAACTGCTCAAGAAGAGCAGCCTTCTTTTTCACCGACTCAACAAGTACTGTTTCACGGCCCGTTTCAATAGCAATAGGAATACCAGGGAATCCAGCGCCGGAACCTAAGTCGCCATAAAGCCCTTCAGGTGCGTTTTCAAATTCAGGCAACGCAGAAAGAGAGTCCTCAATATGCAATACTTGGGCCGATTCCCAAGAGACGATGCGAGTAATATTAGTTGTTTCATTCGCTTTTATAACTAAATCAAGATGCTTATTGAGCAATTCGGAATTCATAGGGACCTCTCTATTTCAGTTCGCCCTATTATGACAAAAAAAAGAGGGTCTGAAACATCAGACCCTCAATAAAGCTCTATTTTTCTTTTTATCGCGGATAGATAACCACGTGACGAGAAGGACCTTCATCTTCCGATTCAGTCTCAACGCGATCATCGTCACGAAGAGCCACATGAACAAGGCGACGCTCGTAAGGAGTCATAGGACGAAGCTTCACGCTACGATGCTCACGTGCCGCGCGATTTGCAGCGGAATGGGCAATAGACTCAATCTTCGCGCGCTGACGAGATTTATAACCCTCGACATCGATAACAACCGGATAACGGAAACCGAGCTTCCGAACCAGAATTGCCGAAATCAAGAACTGCAAACTTTCAAGCGTCTTACCATGACGACCGATAAGAACAGCGGTGTCATCACCGGTGATATCAAGAATCAATTCCCCTTCGTCACCTTCATATTCATCGATAGTAATATCGCCAACCGAGAAATATTGAATGATGTCTTTGATAACCGTAATGGCGGTATCGGCAATAAAATCAAGTTCCTCATCAGTCACTTCTGCAGGCTCATCTACGATGTCTGCGTTTTCAAATTCTTCAGACATGATTGCTCCTTACCTACATTAATGTTTCTTGGTCGGGCGAGGCTTCTTGACCTTACGGGTTACATTCACTTCAGAGGGCAGCTCGTAAGCAGGTGCTTCAGTTTCTGCATCCTTCTTTTCGAGGATGCGCATGGAGATTTGCTGCTGAGCGATAGCCAGCAAAGAAGAAGCACCCCAAAACAGAAGAACGCCAGCGGGAGAGCTCCAACCAATCCAAATCATCATGATGCTCATCACCACAACCATAATAAGCGTCATTTTCTTCTGCTGAGGATCCTGTGTCTGGTTTTGCATGAGCAGCGTAGGAATAAACGTGCACAAAGCGAAGATTGCCAGCAAAACGATGTACGGGATAAACGTAGGTATATCAATGGCGAAGGCGCCCGCCGGCGTAAGCGTCAAGTCGGGAACCAGGTGGAAGAATACATAGTCGGTCGTGTCGGACACGCGCTCAGACATCTCACGAAGCACCTGGAACAAAGCAATAAAGATAGGCATCTGGATAAGCATGGGCACGCAACCCGCAAGAGGATTGAACTTTGCCTGAGCATACAGCTTCTGAGTTTCCTCGTTCTGACGCTGAACATCGTCAGGAAATCTCTCTTTGATTTGGGCAATCACCGGCTGAATCTTGCGCATGTTGTACGAAGATTTCGACTGCGTGTACATCAAAGGAGTAATCGCAGCGCGGAAAATCAACGTAATGATGATGATCGCAAGACCCCAGTCACCACAGATGTTGTAAAACGCCTGGATGATCCAGAATATGAAGTCTTTAAACGCTTCCCACATTTTCTTTCCTTTCTCATATATACCAAAGAGGTACCATGGCTCGTCAGGGAACAGGATCGTAGCCATGGCCGCCCCCCGGACGGCAACGTGCAACACGTTTCACGGTAAGAACCAAACCTTTGCAGAAACCATACTTCCTGAAAGCCTGCAGCCCATACTGCGAACACGTGGGGACAAATCGACAACAAGGAGGAAAAAGAGGAGAAATAATAATGCGATAGAACATGATCAAACCAATAGCGATTTTGCAAGGAATCGCCTTAATAAATGCGATGATTTTATTGCTTGGTTCAACCATGGTTTACTGACAACACAACCTATATACGCCCCACAACCGATTCAATATCGGCATACACCTGGGAAAAAGGAACAGAAAGTATCTTCGGTTTAGCCAAAAATACAATATCAACGCCTTTTTCATAAAGGTGCAATTGGCGACATATCTCCCTCATACGGCGCTTTGCCCCATTGCGCCATACAGCATTTCCATTCTTTTTTCCCGCAACAAAAGCAACACGGCCGCCGGAAGATTCCGTGCGACCGCGTTCTTTTGATGAAACTATAAGCGTGACGTTAGGTGTATGAATACGCCTACCACGTGAAAAGAGATTCGAAATATCTGTGCTGGATTTAATGATATCCAACGCAAACCCTCTATTTACACGCAAAGATGCTTACGGCCCTTGGCGCGACGAGCAGCCAGCACAGCACGACCACCCTTGGTAGCCATACGAGCACGGAAACCGTGAGTCTTAGCACGCTTACGCTTATTCGGTTGATAAGTGCGCTTCATTTTTAATCCCTTCTACCTTTATAGAATAGCCCTGAAATTATATATCACCAGTTTTTTCTGTCAATACATTTTTTCGTCGCAAGCAATAAAACTGCACTTCAAAAAGCTTTTTCAGCTAACTGAAAAACCGTAGGAATTTATATAAGACAACATATCGAATAAAAGAAGGGGTTCACCACAACATATTGATATCGATAAGCTTACAGGGAGATCCTGGTCATATTTTTTCGTGCTCTCAGCGGTAAAAATGCGTTTTTCAACATTTTTTCTTTCATTGAATTTTCTGAAAAGAAAAACTTTTCAACAAGTTTTTTCCAAATTTATGAAAACCTCTGAAAAAGATTGAATGAAATTGTTGAAAATTGGGAAAACTCTGAAAATAGGGGTGAAAAAGAAGCAAAACCCCACGTGGATCGTTTTTCAACCGACTGAAAAAAGAGTGAATATCTTTTTGCATGCTTATTTTTTCCACCTGGGGAAATAGATAATTTATTACGTTTCACCTGGGAAAATACAAAAGTTAAAAACTTTTTCATCACTGAAAAACATAACTTTCGGAGCAGATATCAACTTTTGTTCGCTCTTTGGCGAAAACTATCGAAGTCGAACTGGGGAAACGCAGTTTTCATAGGTGTCAAGAAGTTTTTTTCAACACACAAGATTTTTTTTCACCGCCAAATTTCAAAGTTTTTCCTGAATTTTCAACAAGTTTCGAATATTTAGTGGAAAACTTCGAAAAACCAACGTCAAACCCGAAAAAAAGGTAGGCTATGGAAAAAATATTCGACACTTGCTTTCAAAGCACTTCGGTTGAATCCTTTTTTTCCGCCCATATAATGGAAGGCATACAAAACACAGTACAAGAACAACCTATTTGAAGAGAAACGACTTTTTCATTGGAAAACGCAACACTACAAAACGAAACACCTGGTGAAAACAAGGAATTCGACTTCAATTACGTGCATACGCCTGCGCGCGTAGCGTGCTATGACAACCTTATGACTGCGCCGCGCATCACGGAGATTGCTCCAGGACCCACCGCTGAATACATTGAGCACCTAACAACAACCATATATGAGCAATCTCATATGGCTGGCGGGAGCATTCCCTATACAACCATCAGAGAGGTTTCTGAAAATTTCATTCACGCGCGGTTTTCGGAAATAATCGTTTCCATCCTCGATCAGGGCAACACCATTCGGTTCGCCGATCAAGGCCCGGGAATTCCCCAAAAGGAAAAAGCGCAGATGCCGGGCTTTTCATCTGCTGTTGAGCCTATGAAGCGCTACATCCGTGGCGTAGGATCGGGTTTGCCCCTTGTTCGGGAATTCCTTAACTCAGCACATGGCACTATCACTATAGAGGACAACATCAAAACGGGAGCCGTAGTAACTATCAGCTTAAATCAAAAGCAAGAGGAAAAACCGACTAAAAAGGATGAATCCCCTGTTCAAACGCCTTCTCCTGTTTTAACTGAGCGACAAAAAACTATCATGAAGATACTAGCAAGCCAAGGGCTTTTAGGGGTAAGCAAAATCTCCGACTTTGCTGATATTCCGGTATCGTCTTGCAGCAACGAACTGACAAAACTGCAAGAAGCAAATATCGTTGAAATGGTGGGCAAGAAGCGCCAACTCACCGATTACGGTAAGAAAATTTGTCAACAAATATAGCGCAACATAAGGATTCAACGAACAAAGAGCCATAACGACAAACACCATTAAAGGTTTGCACTATGAATACTGAAGAACAGTTTGAAAAAATCTGGCAAAGCGTCGCTGCAATGGTAAGTACTTACAGCGAAGTTGCTCCGTCCCAGGTAGATGCATTTTTTTCGCGCGTGCACATACAGGCGATGAGTGGAGATTTCCTTGTAATAACCGCCGAAACCGACTTCATAAAAGACTGGGTTGAGAAGTATTATTTTCACTATATCCAGCGCGCGCTGAAGGAGATGTTCGGGGGAGACTTCACTATCCTTTTCGAAACATGCGCACAGACGCCCAGCTCAGCTGTCCAGGCGCCCGCCGAGCGCGTTGTAGCACCGCCGGCACCTACGCTGGCAACACCTTGCGTTGAAAACGCAGAACCCAGTGCAGCAGTAAACCTTGTGCCGACAGCAGACCCGCGCGATATCATGGACGCCCCCTCGTACGATGACGAAGAGGAAGAATTCAACGACGAAGAAGACCAGTTCATCAGGGGTGTTTCTCCTCTGACGTTCGAAAACTTCGTTATTGGAAACTCAAATCAGATGGCATACAAAATGGCTCTTGCCGTTGCGGAAGCGCCCGGTAAAAAAGTGGGCCTGAATCCCCTTTTCATCTATGGAAAAAGCGGACTGGGGAAAACGCACTTGCTACGCGCCATTGAAAACCAAGTGCTGGAAGCCTATCCCAATTTCAGCGTAGTGTACGTTGATTCATCGGAATTTCTGGATGAATACACCGAAGCAAGTGCCGCACACGACAAGAACAAGCACAGCTTCAATAACTTCAAAAAACGCTACGAAGAAGCAGATGTCCTGCTCATCGACGACGTGCAGTTCTTCCAGGGCAAAAAAGGCACGCTGGATAACATGTTCCAGATCTTCAACAAACTTACCAATAAAGGCAAGCAAGTCGTTCTTTCCGCAGATCGCGCACCAAAAAACATCGATATCGACGAACGTTACCGCAGCCGTTTCCAATCGGGCGGCACATTCGATATCCAACCGCCCGAGATCGAAACAAAGCTGAGCATCATCAAGAGCTATATCGAAGAATACAAGGCATCCGACCCGAACGCCAAGTTCAACATCACGTCTGAGATGCAGCAATACATTGCGGAAGCGTCATCGTCGAACATTCGCGAGCTCAAAGGCGCGGTCACAGTGGTAATTACTTCCATGCTCACCGACCCTTATATGAATATGGAAACGCTCAAGCAGCTCCTTCAAAACCACTTCGACAGCAGCAACATCAATCGGCTGGACATTTCAGACATCCAAGAAGCGGTGGAAAAGTTCTTTAAGGTAAGTCACAACGACCTCATTGGCAAAAAACGGTCCCAAAACATTGCTTACCCACGTCAAATAGGCATTTTCCTATGCCGTGAGATGCTCGACGACATCCCTTACAAGGAAATTGGCGAAGCATTCGGTCGCGATCATTCAACCGCTGTCTACGCCTGCAAGAACATCAGCGTGAAAAAGAAAGAGAGCCGCCAGACGCAAGAGGAAATCGAAGCGCTCCAGCGAATTATTGCGGATAGATAGCAGTTACCTGCAACTGAAAAAAGGACAGCAGGGCGTTTGAAAACGGTGTTAAAACTCTGTTCACAGCGTGAGGAAACAATGTGGACAGTTTCAAAGAGAAAATGCGGACCACGAAAAAATGTGGGGAAAAGAGATGAGTTTTCATTATTCGATGAGCATTTAAAAACGTTGTATGACATGGTGAAATAAATTATTTACCTTGTTTGAACAAAGCTTATTATTATGACTATATATTTATTCTTACCCGCCTAAGCGTTATCGCAACAACATAAGAAATGTTGATAGAATAACTTATCCTTCAGATATAAGAGAAAAGGAACAACCGTGAAATTCAGCATAAATCAAACCGAATTGCAAAATGCATTGGGAACTGTTCTCAAAGGTACATCATCTAAATCAACGTTGCCCATTCTCTCTGGTATCTTTATCGAAGCAAAAGAAGATTTCCTTATTTTCCAAGCAACTAATCTTGACCTATCCATTCAATATCAAGCAAAAGCATTGGTTGAAGAACCCGGCAAGGCCGTTTTGCCGGGCAAGCTGTTCTCTGACATCGTCAAGAGCATGAATGACGCAGCAGTGCATGTCACCACAAATGACGAAGGCGCTGCCATTATCTGCGATTCTTCTTCGTTTATGATTCGTACCCTCGATCCCAACGATTTCCCTTCTTTCCCGAAAGTCGAGATCCTTCAGAAGATCAGCGTGCCGTTCGAAACCTTCACCAGCATGATCAAGAAAGTTTCAAAGGCAGCATCGAAAGATGAATCGAAACCGGCGCTCACCGGTATCAACGTTACGCTTGAAGATGGAACGTTGAGCATGGTTACTACCGACTCGTATCGTCTGGCGTTGGCATCGGCAGCGGTGAAAAACGATAACGCTGAAAACTTCCAGGCAGTCATTTCGTCGGTATTCATGGCGGACATTGCCTCTTTGCCCAGAACGGCGGATGATCTGACGCTTGCCTTGACGGAAAACCAGATTGTTGTCACGTATCAAGATACGGTGTTCATCAACCGTAAAATTGAAGGCGCTTACCCAGCTTATAAACGCATCATTCCTACCAGCTACGTAACGCGTATTCGCGTTTCGCGTCAGCAGCTTATCTCTGCGGTGCGCCGCGCAAGCTTGTTGGGCAATGCGGGCGTGTCCGTCAAGTTCGAGGTTGATGTTCCTTCTCACACGCTGCAGCTTTCGTCCACCCAGGATAATGGCTCGCTGAAGGAAACGTTGCCTTTCGAAGGTGATGGCGAGAATATCGAGATTGGTTTTAACTGCGCATATGTGACCGATGGCCTTTCTTCCGCCGACGGTGACGAGATTTTCCTTGAACTTACTTCCTCGGCGAAGGCCGGCGTGTTCAAGACCGAAGGGGAGTGCAGCTTCCTGTATCTGGTTATGCCGATGCGCATCTAGTTTTTGCTGATGGGGCTTCCATGTCGTTGCAAATTACGCAACTTGAGTTGTCTAACTTCCGAAATTATCGGGAGTTTCAGTGCGACGGTTTATCGAAACTGAATATTTTCGTGGGTCCGAATGCGGTTGGTAAGACGAACATTGTCGAAAGCATTGATCTGCTGACAAGCATTTCTTCTTTCCGCAATCCCCGTGTCGCGGAATTAATGGGGCCTTATGAAGATTTTGCCCGAGCGCGTGCGCGGGTAAAAGACGATTATCG